>NZ_JBHYGR010000027.1:15849-32087 GCF_042738155.1 Kitasatospora sp. NPDC059088
CTGTTGCGGCACCCGGCGGCGGCCCCGGCGGCCGCCGCCTCGCGGGCGAGGCGCACGGCGTCGTCGGCGGAGCGCCCGGCCTGCGGTTCGACCTCGATGCCGAGGGCGCGCAGCCGGGCGACGGCCCGGTGGGCGGCGGGTTCGGCGTGGCCGGTGCCCGCCGCCGGGTTGGTGAGAACGGTGACCCTGCGGATGACGGTTCTCGGCGCGGTCACGGGATCAGCTTGCCGGGGTTGAGGATGCCCGCCGGGTCGAGTTCGGCCTTGACGGCGCGCAGGACGCGCACGCCGAGGTCGCCGATCTCGTCGGTCATCCAGGGCCGGTGGTCGGCGCCGACCGCGTGGTGGTGGGTGATGGTGCCGCCCGCGCCGAGGATGGCGTCGCCGGCGGCCTGCTTGGCGGCGCCCCAGCGGGTGAGCGGGTCCTCGCCGAGGGCGGCGACGACGGTGAAGTAGAGCGAGGCGCCGGTCGGGTAGACGTGCGAGATGTGGCACAGCACGAGCGAGCCGGGCAGGGCGGTGGTGAGGGCCTCGGTGACGGCGGCGCGCAGGCCGGCGAGCCGGCTCCAGTCGGTGGCCGTCTCCAGGGTCTCGCAGAGCGCGCCGGCGTTGAGCAGCGAGTCGCGCAGGTAGGGCGCGTTGAACCGGCCGTGCTCCCAGGCCTGGGCGGGCGCTTCGCCGAGCGAGGTGCCACCGGCGGCGAGCAGGACGGCGCGGGTGAGGTCGTGCCGGGCGGCGACCTGTTCGGCGGTGCCCTCGAAGACGGTGACGGCGAGGCAGCCGCTGACGGCGGGGGCGCCGCCGATCTGCTCCGTGAGGGCGAGGTTGATCATGGTCTCGGCCTCGTCGGAGAGCCGGATCACGGTGGGGCCGGTGCCCTGCTGCTCGACGGCGCGCAGCGCCGCCGCCCCGGTGGCGAAGTCGGGGAAGCTCCACGCCTCGTACGCCTTGACGGCGGGCAGCGGGTGCACGCGCAGGCGCACGGCGGTGATGACGCCGAGGGTGCCCTCGGAGCCGAGGAAGAGCTGGCGCAGGTCGGGGCCCGCGGCGGAGGCGGGGGCGCGGCCGAGGTCGAGCGTCCCGCTGGGGGTGACCACGCGCAGGCCGCGGACCATGTCGTCGAAGCGCCCGTGGCCGGCCGAGTCCTGGCCGGAGGAGCGGGTGGCGGCGAAGCCGCCGATGGTGGCGTACCGGAAGCTCTGCGGGTAGTGGCCGAGCTCCCAGCCGCGCTCGGCGAGCAGGGCCTCGGCGGCGGGGCCGGTGAGGCCGGCGCCGAGCACGGCCTCGCCGGAGGTCTCGTCCAGGTCGAGGAGCCGGTCGAGGCGGCGCAGGTCGAGGGAGACGACGGCCCGCAGGCCGCCGCGCTCGGGGTCGAGCCCGCCGACCACGCTGGTGCCGCCGCCGAACGGGACGACGGCGAGGCGGCGCTCGGCGCAGACGGCGAGGACGGCGGCGATCTCCTGCTCGCTGCCGGGCAGCAGGACGGCGTCGGGCGCGTCCTGCTCGGCGCGGCTGCGGCGGCGCAGCAGGTCGGGGGTGGACTTGCCGCCGGCCCGGGGCAGCCGGTCGGCGTCGGCAGTGCTGACGTGCTCCGCGCCGACGGCTGCGGCGAGCGCCGCGACGTCCTCGGCGGTGGCCCGGGTGGGGCGCAGCACGACCTCGGCGGCGCTCGGCCCGGGGGCGGCGTCGCCGGTGACGCCGAGGGCGGCGGCGAGCAGTCCCTTGATGTCCGCGGACAGCTCCTTGGCGAGGGCCGGGTCGCCCCAGGCGTTCCACTTCATCGGGGGGAGCGGCAGCGCGGCTGCGGCCGCTCCCGCTTGCGTCTCAGGTGCCATGCGTTACAGTTTCACACATCATGTCAAGTAGTAACGCCACGGCCGGAGCGCCGCGCAGTACCGATGACGCGATCCTGGACGCCGCCGCCGACCTGGTCGTGCACCTCGGCGTCCGCCGCACCCAGCTGGCCGAGATCGCGCGCCGCGCCGGGGTCAGCCGCCCGACCGTCTACCGGCGCTGGCCGGACGTCCAGGCGGTGATCGGGGCGCTGCTCACCCGCGAGATCATGGCCACCCTGGAGAGCACCTCGCTGGGCGTACCCGACCGGGGGACCCCGGGGGACCGCGGGACCGCCGTGGACCGGGAGACCTCCGCGGACCGGGAGGCCTTCATGGGCCGCGAGGCCTTCGTGGACCAGGTGGTCGAGGTCGCCGTCCGGCTGCGCGACCACCCCGTGCTCGGCGCCCTGCTCCACTCCGACGACTCCGACCTGCTGCTCCAGTACGTGGTGGAGCGGCTCGGCGAGAGCCAGCGCGGCCTGCTGGAGGCGCTGCGCACCGGCATCGCCCTCGGCCAGGCCGACGGTTCGGTCCGGGCCGGGGAGCCGACCGAGCTGGCCGCCATGGTCCTGCTGATCGCCCAGTCCACCGTCCAGTCGCACCGCATGGTCGCCTCCCTGCTGCCCGAGGCGGCCTGGCGGCGCGAACTGGCCAGAGCGCTGAACGGATACCTCGCGCCATGACCTCCAAGGCCGACCGCTTCGCCGGCACCGCCCAGCTCAACGGCGTCCGACGGACGCACGAACTCGACGCGCTCGCCGCCGACCCGCGGATCGACCTGCTGGTGATCGGCGGCGGGGTGACCGGCGCCGGGGTGGCGCTGGACGCCGCCGCCCGCGGCCTGCGGACCGTCCTCGTCGAGGCCCGCGACCTGGCCTTCGGGACCAGCCGCTGGAGCTCCAAGCTGGTGCACGGCGGCCTGCGCTACCTCGCCTCCGGGCGGGTCAAGGTCGCCCGGGAGAGCGCCGTCGAGCGCGGCGTGCTGATGACCCGCACCGCCCCGCACCTGGTCCGCGCGCTGCCCCAACTGGTGCCGCTGCTCCCGGACCTGCTGCGCCCGGGCCAGGCCGCGCTGATCCGCGCGGGCTTCCACGCCGGGGACGCGCTGCGGCTGAGCGCCGGGACCCCGGGCGCCCTGCTGCCCCGGGTCCGCCGGATCGACGCGGCCCGGACCAGGCAGCTGGTGCCGGGCGTGCGGACCGACGGCCTGCGCGGCGCGCTGGTCGCCAATGACGGCCAACTCGTCGACGACGCCCGGCTGGTGGTCGCGCTGGCGCGCACCGCCGCGCAGTACGGGGCGAGCGTGCTGACCCGGGTGCGGGCCGAGTCCGTCACCGGGACCTCCGCCGAGCTGGTCGACGCGCTCAGCGGTCAGTCGGTGACCGTCACCGCGGGCGCGGTGGTCAACGCCACCGGGGTCTGGGCCGGCGAGGTGGACACCTCGATCAAGCTGCGCCCCAGCCGGGGCACCCACCTGCTGGTGGACGCCGCGACCCTCGGGTACCCGGTGGCCGCGCTCACCGTGCCGGTGCCCGGCTCCACCAGCCGCTTCGTCTTCGCGCTGCCGCAGCAGCTCGGCCGGGTCGCCGTCGGCCTGACCGACGAGGACGCCCCGGGCCCGGTCCCGGACGAGCCGCAGCCCACCGAGGCCGAGCTGGACTTCCTCCTCGACACCGTCAACGCGGCCCTCGCCACCGCGCTGACCAGGGCGGACGTACGCGGCGCCTACGCCGGGCTGCGCCCGCTGATCGACACCGGGGGCGGGAACACCGCCGACATCTCCCGGGAGCACGCGGTGCTGGAGTCCCCGTCCGGGGTGATCACCGTGGTCGGCGGCAAGCTCACCACCTACCGGCGGATGGCCGAGGACGCGGTGGACACCGCCGTCCGGCTGCGCGGCCTGCCCGCCCGCACCTGCTGGACGGCCCGGCTGCCGCTGGTCGGCGCCCCCGGCCACCGGGACAGCCGCCCGCTGCCGATCCAGGGGGTGCCCGCCTCGCTGGTCGCCCGGCACGGCGGACTGTCCCACGAGGTCATGGCGGCGGGGGAGTCGGCGCCGGTGGCGGAGGGCCTCGACGTGACCCGCGCCGAGATCGCGTACGCGGTCACCCACGAGGGCGCGCTGGACGCCGCCGACGTGCTGCACCGGCGGACCAGGATCGGGCTGGTGGCGGAGGACGCCGAACGGGCCCGGAAGGCGGTCGAGGAGATCGTCGGGGAACTCGCCGCCGGGGAGTAGCGGGGCAGCGGGGTGTCGGGGACGCGCTGGGCGTTCAGCCGCCCTGGGGGAAGGGAGCGAGGTCCGGCTCGACCCAGGCGGTGCGGGCCCGGTCGCCGGCCAGGGTCTCCGGTCGGTAGTGGCGGGCGAGCAGATCACGGTCGAGCAGCTCGGGGTGGTGCGCGCAGAACTCCTTGAAGTCGGCCGCGCCGCCCTCGGCGTGGCGGGCCACCAGCTCGACCCAGGCCCTGGTCATGGTGACGTGGAACCTCTGCGGCGCCCCGGCCTTCGTGGCGGTGCGGCGGATGCCCTCGCCGACCAGGTCGAGCGCGGCGGCGGCGCCGTGCCGGCGGACGGCGAGCCAGGTGAGCCGGACGTGCTGCGGGTGGCCGAAGCGTTCGGCGCCGGCCATCACCTCGCGCAGCAGCCCGTCGAAGGCGTCGGGGGCGGCGGGGGCGGTGGGGGAGGTCATCGGGAGGCCTTCGGGCGGGCGGCGGTGGACGGGGGATTGTAGTGTTCCACGGCATTCCTCCGCACATGCCCCTTGTGGGCCGGATCAGCGCGCGGTGTGCTCCGGCATCGGGTGTTCGGCGCCCGCCAACTCCAGCACGCAGGCCAGCGGGTGCTCCGCCCGGCCCGTCCGGTCCAGTCGGACGGCCAGGGGCCGCGGCGGTTCCTCGGCGAGTTGCCCGGACAGCGTCAGCGGGTAGCCGCCGTGGCCGTGGGTGCGGTGGAAGGCGCACTCCTTGCCGTCCACCAGCAGTTCGGTCTCGGTGATCCAGCCGGAGCGGACGTTGACGGTGACCGAGTGTCCGTCCCGGTCGAGGTGGAAGCTGTACCGCTGGCGCATGGAAACCTCCCGCGAGGGGCCTCGGAACGGGGACGGCCAAGGGGATCCACCGCCAGTCTAGGGCCTGTCTCTTGGATTCTGCCGGGTCAGGCCGCGGCGTTGGGGTGCGTGCATCGCAAGGCGGAGGAGGGAGCCACTGCGGAGCATTGGCGACTGACGACAACGCGGCGAGGTGCGTGCCCCGGCGTCGCGGACCCGGCAGGAACCCGGGAGACAGGCCTGAACGCCGCCGGGCCCCGGAGCAGAGAATGCTCCGGGGCCCGGCGGCAGTGGGTGGCGAGGACCGGGGGTGCGTCAGTCGTCGCCGCGCAGGATCGCGATCAGTCGCAGCATCTCCATGTAGATCCAGACCAGCGACAGGGTGAGCCCGAAGGCGGCCCGCCAGGACTCGCGCTGCGGGGCGCCCTGGGCGATGGCCTCCTCGATCGACGCGAAGTCCAGCGACAGGAAGAAGGCGCCCAGGCCGATGCCGATCAGGCCGACCACGATGCCCAGCGGGCCGGAGCGCAGGCCCATGTCGGCGCCGAAGGCCATCGCGATGACGTTGACCAGCATCAGCAGCACGAAGCCCAGGGCGATCGCCAGGCCGATCCGCTGGTAGCGCGCGGTGACCCGGATCCGGCCGCTCTTGTAGGCGAACAGCATCGCCGCGAAGACCGCCGCCGTGCCCAGCACCGCCTGGATCACGATGCCGTTCAGCATGGTGTTGAAGGCGTGCGAGACGGCGCCCATGGCGAAGCCCTGGAGGGCCGCGTAGGTCAGGATCAGCGGCGGGCTGACGCTGTTCTTGAACGAGACCACCAGGCCGACGACCATGGCCACCAGGCTGGCGCCGATCGCGAAGCCGAAGTTCTCGAACGGCAGCGTGAACCAGGCCACCGCACCGGCGGCGACCAGGGTGAGCAGCGTCATCGCCGTGCGGGCGACCACGTCGTCGAGCGTCATCCGCCCGGTGGCCGCCGGGCCGGCCGACGGCCCGTTGTACATCTGGTAGAGCTGCTCGTCCGTCAGCGGGCCCTGCCCCTGCGGCTGGGCGTAGGGCGTGCCCGCGTACGGGTTGCCGTGCTGGCCCCCGGCCTGCGCGGTGCCACCGAACCCCGCGTAACCGGGCTCGCGGGTGAAAGAACCCTCCCGCGAGAAGACCGGGTTGCTGCTTCTCATGTGCACATTCCCTCCGTGGCGGCACTGCACCGCCCAGGTACCAGGGTAATGGCTTGGCAAAAATTCCGGGATACGCCGCGAGGAGGATCCGGTGAACGACTCCCGGCGGGGACGCCGGAGGCGCCCCCGCGGGTCGTTGCGGTGCCCGGAGCCGGACTCGAACCGGCACGGCCTCGCGGCCAAGCAGTTTTAAGCTGCCCGTGTCTGCGTTCCACCATCCGGGCGTCCTGCGAACCACCCCTGAGACTAGTCGCCCGGCTCACCCTTTCGCATGTTCCCAGCCCGGGAAGTTGTCATGTTTCCTTGCCATCTGACGAACAGTTCGAGATTCGGCCACGAAGCACGGTGATTCCGGCCACCGCACCGTCCTCAGGGTTCCCGTCATACCCCAGGAGGAGGGTCCGGCACCGCCCGTACGCCCAGCGGTGGTCGGGCCAACCGTTCGAGGGGTCGACGCCGAACCATGATCACGTCGCGGAGCATGGAGGTACGAATCCGCGAACCCCCGAGGAGCACCCCCGTGACCACGTCGACCGCAACCGCCGTCCGTACCGGCCTGGCGGCCGCCCGCGCCACCGGCCTGAACAAGGTCTACGGGGAGGGGGAGACCCGGGTCGTCGCCCTGGACAACGTCAGCGTCACCTTCCCCCAGGGCGAGTACACCGCCATCATGGGCCCCTCCGGCTCCGGCAAGTCCACCCTCATGCACTGCATGGCCGGCCTGGACACCGTCTCCTCCGGCTCCACCACCATCGGCGACACCGAACTCGTCGGCCTCAAGGACAGGCAGCTCACCCAGCTGCGCCGCGACCACATCGGCTTCATCTTCCAGGCCTTCAACCTGCTCCCCACCCTGACCGCCCTGGAGAACATCACCCTCCCCATGGACATCGCCGGCCGCAAGGCCGACCGGGCCTGGCTCGACCGCGTCGTCGACACCGTCGGCCTCTCCGGCCGCCTCAGCCACCGCCCCTCCCAGCTCTCCGGCGGCCAGCAGCAGCGCGTCGCCTGCGCCCGCGCCCTCGCCGGAAAGCCCGACATCATCTTCGCCGACGAACCCACCGGCAACCTCGACTCCCGCTCCGGCGCCGAGATCCTCTCCTTCCTGCGCAACTCCGTACGCGAACTCGGCCAGACCGTCGTCATGGTCACCCACGACCCCGTCGCCGCCGCCTACGCCGACCGCGTCGTCTTCCTCGCCGACGGCAAGATCGTCGACGAACTCCACAACCCCACCGCCGACACCGTCCTGGACCGCATGCGCCGCTTCGACGCCAAGGGCCGCACCAGCTGAGCCCGTTCGCACGTCCGAGCCCACCTGCCCCCGAGTACCCCCAGGACTGACGCTCCCCCATGTTCCGCACCGCACTGCGCAACGTACTGGCCCACAAGGGCCGCCTGCTGATGACGATGCTCGCCGTCATGCTCGGCACCGCCTTCGTCGCCGGCACGCTCATCTTCACCGACACCATGGGCCAGGCCCTCCGGAGCCAGAACTCCAAGAGCTACGCCGACATCGCCGTCACGGTCAGCGACGACGCGGCCGTCAGCAACGGCTACGACGTCGGCGCGATCGCCGCCGACACCCCCAACCTCACCGAGGAGACCCGGAAGAAGGTCGCCGCCCTGCCCGGCACCGCCGAGGCCCGCGGCGTCGTCAGCGGCTTCGCCGGCATCGCGGACAAGAAGGGCGCGCTGATCGGCAACGGCTTCTCCACCACCGGCACCAACTACGTGCCGGGCGCCGACGGCACCGACCCGCGCTACCCGCTGGTCGAGGGCCGCGGCCCCAAGGACGCCACCGAGATCGCGTTGGACACCAAGACCGCCGAGAAGGGCGGCTACAAGGTCGGCGACACCGTCCGGGTCGCCGTCAACGGGCCGGTGATGCAGCTCAAGCTCACCGGCACCCTGCACACCAACGACCCGCGGGTGATCGCCGGCGGCTCGCTGGCCGCCTTCGACACCGCCACCGCCCAGTCGCTCTACCTGAGCCCCGGCCGCTTCGCGGAGCTGGACGTCAAGGCCAAGCCGGGCACCGGCGACGCCGCCCTGCTCACCGCCGTCAAGCAGGTGCTCCCCCAGGCCGACAACATCGAGGCCAAGACCGGCCGCGAACTGGCCGCCGAGCAGGACAAGATGATCGGCAAGCTCACCAAGGTCCTGAACACCTTCTTCCTGGGCTTCGCCGGCATCGCGCTGTTCGTCGGCGTCTTCATCATCGCCAACACCTTCTCCATGCTGGTCGCCCAGCGCACCCGGGAACTGGCGCTGCTGCGCGCCGTCGGCGCCACGCGTCGGCAGATCACCCGCTCGGTGAAGATCGAGGCCGTCCTGGTCGGCCTCACCGCCTCGGTCGGCGGCCTGCTGGCCGGCATCGGCATCGCCCTCGGCATCAAGGCGCTGCTCAACGGCCCGATGGACGCCAACCTGCCGGACGGCCCGCTGCTGGTCGCCCCGCTCACCGTCCTGACCTCGCTCGCGACCGGCGTGCTGGTCACCCTGGTGGCCGCCTGGCTGCCCGCCCGCCGGGCCTCCCGGATCGCACCCGTGGCGGCGATGAGCGCCACCGAGCAGCCCGCCACCCAGAAGAGCCTGGTGGTCCGCAACACCATCGGGCTGCTGTTCTCGGTCGCCGGACTGGGCTCGCTGGCCGCCGGCGTCAGCGGCAAGGAGGTCAAGCTGGTCGGCCTCGGCGCGGCCGCGCTGCTGCTCGGCGTGTTCGTGCTGACCCCGCTGCTGTCCCGACCGCTGATCGCGCTGCTCGCCCCCGTGCTGCGCGCCGTCTACGGCACCCCGGGCAAGCTCGCCCAGGAGAACGCCGTCCGCAACCCGCGCCGCACCGCGGCCACCGCCTCGGCGCTGACCATCGGCGTCACCCTGATCACCTCCCTGACCGTGATCGGCGCCTCGGTGAACAAGGCCGTGGACAACTCCGCGGACAGCGACATCAAGGCCGACTACACCGTCGCCATGCAGAACGGCTCGAAGCTCTCCGACGACGTCGCCGCCCAGGTCGCCAGGACGCCCGGCGTCAGCGTGATGAGCACCGAGCGCGGGCTCCCCGTCACCGTCGGCCAGGCCAAGGGCCAGGGCGAGGAGGACGGGAACCAGGAGTGGCTGACCGCGGTCGACGCGGCCACCATCGACCAGCTCGCCACCGTCAAGATCAAGGAGGGCTCCGCGGACGCCCTCAAGCAGGGCAAGCTGCTGGTCAGTTCCGGCCGCAGCGAGCGCGCCGGCTACAAGCTCGGCGACACCCTCGCCGTCACCTACCCGGACGGCACCAAGGGCGCGCTCACCGTCGGCGGCGTCCTGGAGGCCAACACCGCGCTGGCCAGCCTGATCGCGCCCGAGGCCGTGGTCGGCCCGCACGCCAAGCCGGGCTCCGGCCTGGACAAGATCCTCGTCAAGGGCACGAACGGCGCGACCGAGCAGCTCAAGCAGTCGCTCCGGGACGCCACCGGCGGCAACCCGCTGATCGCCGTCAAGGGCGACAAGGACATCAAGTCGGAGAGCAGGAAGACCGTCGACAGCATCCTGAACCTGATGTACGGGCTGCTCGGCATGTCCGTGGTGATCGCCGTCCTCGGCGTCGTCAACACCATGGCGATGTCGGTGTTCGAGCGCCGCCGGGAGATCGGCATGCTGCGGGCGATCGGCCTGGACCGGCTCGGCATCCGCCGGATGGTCCGGCTGGAGTCCCTGCTGATCGCGCTGTTCGGCGGCCTGGTCGGGGTCGGCCTGGGCATCCTGTCCGCCTGGGCGGTCGTCCGCACGATGGCCGGCGACCTCAAGGGCATCAGCACCGTGGTGCCGCCGCTGCAGATCGGCGGCTTCCTGCTCGCGGCCGCCGTGATCGGCCTGCTGGCCGCGCTCTGGCCGGCCTACCGGGCGGCGAAGCTGGACATCCTGGACGCGATCAAGAGCCAGTAGCCCCACCCCGCCACCCACGGAGCCCCGGACGGTCACAACCGTCCGGGGCTCCGGCCTTGCTCCTCGCGCCTGCCCGGGTGCCCGCCCCTTGTCTCTACGTCGCGTCCGTACGTCGCGTCCTCGCAGCTCGCCCCCTGCGTCTCGTGCCGGGGACCGGCATCGCGGGGCGGGGTGGGGGTGTGACTCCGAACCCGGAGCACGGGGCACGGGGCACCGCGCCGGAACGACAGCGCCCCGCCCGGCGGGGTGGCGGGCGGGGCGGTGCGGTGAGTTCTGCGGTGCGGCGTGCGCTCAACGGCCGGGGGTCAGGCGGTCGGCTTGGCCGTGACGGGCTTCGCCCGGTTCCCGAACAGGTTGAAGAACACGGCCAGCGTGGGCAGCAGGTACGCCAGCCAGACGACCAGCTGGAGCACCGTCGGGTCCGGCTGGAAGTTGAACACGCCCTTGAGCAGGGTGCCGTACCAGCTGTCCTTGGGGATGGTGCTGGAGATGTCGAAGGCCGTGGCGTGCAGGCCGGGCAGCCAGCCGGCCTCCTGGAGGTCGTGGACGCCGTAGGCGAGGACGCCGGCCGCGACCACGACCAGCATCGCGCCGGTCCAGGTGAAGAACTTGGCCAGGTTGATCTTCAACGCGCCGCGGTAGAACAGCCAGCCGAGGACCACCGAGGTGAGCAGGCCGAGCGCGGCGCCGACCAGCGGGTTCCAGCCGTCGTCGGTGGCCTGCACCGCGGACCAGATGAACAGCGCGGTCTCCAGGCCCTCGCGGCCCACCGCCAGGAAGGAGGTGACCACCAGCGCCGTGGTGCCCATCGCGATCGCCGCGTCCAACTTGCCGTGCAGCTCGGTCTTGAGGTGCCGGGCGGTGCGCCGCATCCAGAACACCATCCAGGTCACCAGCCCGACCGAGATGATCGACAGCGAGCCGCCGAGCGCCTCCTGGGCCTCGAAGGTGAGCTGCGAGGAACCGAACTGGAGGACCGCGCCGAAGACCATGGAGAGCACCACGGCCGCGGTGACGCCGAGCCACACCGGCGGCAGCTTGTCCCGGCGGTCGGTCTTGACCAGGTACGCGATCAGGATGCAGACGACCAGGCTGGCTTCGAGGCCTTCGCGCAGGCCGATCAGGTAGTTGCCGAACACGGCTGACTCCTAGAGGTGTTGGAGGTGGGAAGGCTCAGCCGAAGAGGGCCTGACCCCACCACTCCCCCGGCTTGCGGACACCCGCCGGGCAGGCGAAGTGGGCGGAGCCGACGTGCTGGATGTACTCGTTGAGCTTGTCCGTGGCCGCGAGCCGCTGCTGGAGCGGGACGAAGGCCTTGCGGGTGTCGCGCTGGTAGGCGAGGAAGAACAGTCCGGCGTCCAGGCGGCCGAGGCCGTCGGTGCCGTCGGTGAAGGAGAAGCCGCGGCGCAGGATCATCAGGCCGTTGTTGGCGTCCGGGTGGGCCAGGGCGACGTGGGAGGTCGCGGGCATCGCCTTGAGGTCGGGGGCGTCGTGCTCCTTGGCCTTGCCGTACGGGGCGCCCTCGCCCTTGGTGCGGCCGAAGGTGTCCTCCTGGTCCTTGAGCGGGGCGCGGTCCCAGGTCTCGATGTGCATCCGGATCCGCCGGGCGACCAGGTAGGAGCCGCCGGTCATCCACTCCGGGCCGTCGCCGGGGGCGGCCCAGACGTGCTCGGCGAGGTTGGCGCCGTCGCTGCCCGCGATGTTGTGGGTGCCGTCCTTGAACCCCATCAGGTTGCGCGGGGTCTGCTGGTCCGGGGTGGTCGAGGAGGTCTTGCCGAAGCCGAGCTGGGACCAGCGGATGTTGACGGTGCCCATGCCGATCCGGGCCAGGTTGCGGATCGCGTGCACCGCGACCTGCGGGTCGTCGGCGCAGGCCTGGACGCACAGGTCGGCGCCGCTGCGCAGCGGGTCGAGCTTGTCGCCCTTGAAGGTGGGCAGCTCGATCAGGGCCTCGGGTCGCTGGGCCTTGAGGCCGAAGCGGTCGACGCCGTCCTTCTCGAACAGGCCGGGGCCGAAGCCGATGGTGAGGGTGAGCCGGGAGGCGGGCAGGCCGAGGGCCTCCCCGGTGTCGTCCGGCGGGGCCTCGGCGGAGGCCGGGACGGCGCCGGTGCCGACCTCGCGGCCGCCGGTCATCGCGGCGGCCGCCTTGGTCCACTCCTTGAGCAGCTTGACCAGGGACTCCCGGGTGGCCTTCTCGGAGACGTCGAAGGCCGCGAAGTGCAGCCGGTCCTGGACGGGGGTGGCGATGCCCGCCTGGTGGTCGCCGTAGAACGGGACCTCCGCGGCGACCGTCGCAGCGGCCGCCGGGACGGGGTCGTCGTCCTGGCGGCTCGCCGCCGCGACCGACCCGACGGCCGCGGCGCCGAGCGCGACGCCCGCGCCGGCCCAGCCGATGACGGCGCGGCGGCTGACCGCGCCCGGGTTGGCGGTGGCGGCAGCGGCCGGAGCGCCCTGCTGCTGCTCGTTCTCGGCGTCCATCGGCGGGCGGGCCCTTCTCACTCTTGCTGAACTACTGACCTGCGGAACTACGGAACTGCTGACCTGCGGAACCGCTGGCCTACCGGCTTGCTGGCCTGCGGAACTACGGAGCTGCGGTGACGGCCGAACCCGGTTCGGCGGTCGGCTACTTGACGACGACGGCGGCGGCCAGCTTCGACAGCGGCTCGCCCAGCGAGTTGACCGCGTCGGAGAAGGTCTTGCGCTCGGCCTCGGTGACCTTGTCGTACGGGGTGAAGGTGCCGTCGGCCTGCTTGTACTTGGCGAGCAGGGCGTTGATGGCGGTGAACTCGGAGTCGAGGGTCTTCGACAGCTCCGGGTTCTTCTCGGCGGCGACCGGCTTCAACAGCTCGTAGGCCTTCTGGGCACCCTCGACGTTGGCCTGGAAGTCCGCGAGGTCGGTGTGGCTGTAGCGGTCCTCCTCACCGGTGATCTTGTTGGTGGCGACCTCGTCGAGCAGTTCCTTGGCGCCGTTGGCCATGCTGGTCGCGGTGATCTCCGCCTCGGGGATCTTCTTCTGCCAGTCCTTGAGGTCGGCGACCAGCTGGTCGGCGAGGGTCTTCTCCTCGTCGCCGATCCTGGCGTCGGCCCAGAGGGCCTTCTCCAGCCGGTGCCAGCCGGTCCAGGCCTGGCCCTGCTCCAGCTTGTCCTCACGGGTGTCGGTCTTGGGGTCGACGTCGCCGAAGCTCTCGGCGACCGGCTCGGTGCGCTCCCAGCCGGTGCGCGAGGGGGCGTACAGCGACTTGGCCTTCTCCAGGTCGCCGCCCTTGATCGCGGCGGCGAAGGCCTCGACGGCCGGGACGGTGGCGTCGGCCTGCTCCTGGGCGTACTTGCGGTAGGCGTCGACGGCGGCGGCCAGGCGCGGGTCGGCGGGGGCGGCGCTGCCGCTGTCGCCGGTCACGGTGATCTTCTGGCGGATGCCGTCGCCGACCATGCCGGGCTTGCAGGCGACCTCGTAGCTGCCGGCCTTGATCTCGGCGTTGATGCTGGCCTTGGTCCCGGGGCCGATGTTCTCCCGCTCGGTGACGATCTTGTCGCCGGCGGCGTAGACGTACACCTCGGTGGTCTTGGAGCCCTTGTTGCTGATGTCGATCACCACGTGACCGGCCGGGAAGCTGGTCTTCGAGACCTCGCAGGCGGTGTCGGTGGCGTTGACCTTGACCGCGTCCGAGCCGCCCGCCTTGTCGTCCTTCTTCGACGCGCAGCCGGCCAGGGCGGCGGTGGCCACGGCGAGGCTGAGCAGCGCGGCTGCGGTGGAACGGCGGCGGGCGGACATGGGGGCTCCAACGGAAAAGGGCATGGGGGTGCCAAGGCCGGGTAAAGCGCCGGCCGGGCCGGTGCCTCCTGATTAGCTAAGGCATACCTTACGTAAGAAGTCTTTACCGTCCATACCCGGCCCCCTGCCCTGCCCGAACCGTTACCTCCCCGGCGCGCGGCGGGCGGCGGCGCGGGCCGTCCAGCGGCCGTCCTGGCGGCTGATCCGGATCGGGTGGCCGAAGGTCGCGCTGATCAGCTCCGTGGTCATCACCTCGTCCACCGGACCGGCCGCCAGGCACTCGCCCTCACGCAGCAGCAGCGCGTGAGTGGTGCTCTCCGGCAGCTCCTCCAGGTGGTGGGTGACCAGCACGCTGGCCAGTTCGGGGTGCTGGTGGCGCAGCAGGTCCAGGCTGTCCAGCAGCAGCTCGCGGGCGGTCAGGTCGAGGCCGGTGGCGGGCTCGTCGAGCAGCAGCAGGCGGGGGCTGGGCATCAGCGCGCGGGCGATCAGGGCCCGGCCGCGCTCGCCCTGGGAGAGCGTGGTCCACGGGGCCTCCGCCATCGCGGCCATGCCGAGGGTCTCGATCAGCTGCTCGGCCCGCTCCACCGCCTCGGGGGCGGGCTTGCGGTGCCACTCCGGCTCGATGGTGTTGGTGTGGCCGGTGAGCACCACCTCGCGCACGCTGAGCGGCGAGCGCAGCGGGTGGCGCGGGTTGACGTGCCCGAGGTGGGCGCGCAGCTCGCGGATGTCGACCCGGCCGAGCCGGCGGCCGAGCACGTCCACCGTGCCGCGGGTGGGGTGGGAGACCGCGCCGAGCAGGGCGAGCAGGGTGGACTTGCCCGCCCCGTTGGGGCCGAGCAGTGCCCAGTGCTCGCCGGGCCGGATCTCCAGGGTGATGCCGCGCAGCAGGTGCCGGCCGTCGCGCACGACGTCGACGTCCTGGGTGCGCAGCAGCGGGCCGTCGAAGGACGGGGCCATGGGGCGATTCTCCGATCGTGGTGCCGGTCAGGGGGGCGGGGCGCCGTACCCGACCGGCCCGGCGCCGACCGTCCGTGTGCACCGTACAACCGTCGGCCGGGGCCGAGCCGGGCCGTCCGAGGAGTGAACCGTCCAGAACCCTGTCGTGCGGGAGGAGTTGGGAGGAACATGGTGCTCTTCCGTGGGGGCGAGGGGGAGGCGTGATGGTGGCGGACGAGGAACGGCCGGGCAGTCTGCACGCTCTGGTCGAGCGGCAGGCCCGCCGGGCGCCGGGGGCGGTGGCGGTGCGCTGCGGCGAGGCGGAGCTGACGTACGGGGAACTGGACGCCCGGGCGGACCGGTTGGCGGCCGTACTGGTGGGGCGCGGGCTGGCCCCCGGCGGCCTGGCGGCGGTCGCGCTGGGCCGGGGCACCGAGGTGTACGTGGCGCTGCTCGCGGTACTCAAGGCGGGCGCCGCCTTCGTGCCGCTGGAGCCGACCGCGCCCGACGCACTGCTGCGGCACGTGCTGACCGACGCCGCGCCCCGCCTGGTGGTCACCGAGCGGCGCCACCTGGTCCGGCTCGCGGACGCGGACGGCGCCGAGGTGGTCTGCGTCGACGACCAGGACCAGCCGGACGGCGGGTTCGAGCGGCCGGACGGAGGGTTCGAGCGGCCGGAGGTCACCCCCGGCGACCTCGCCTGCGTGTTCTACACCTCCGGCTCCACCGGCCTGCCCACCGGCGCGCTGGTCGAGCACCGCAACCTGCTGGCCGCGTACGCGGGTTGGCGCGAGGTGTACGGGCTGACGCCCGAGGACCGGATCCTGCAGACGGCCAGCCTGGAGTTCGACGTCTTCACCGCCGACTGGGTGCGCGCGCTGGGCACCGGCGCCACCCTGGTGGTCACCCCGTTCAACCTCACGCTGGACCGCACCGCCGACCTCGCCGCGCTGCCCGCGCTGGTCGCGGAGGAGCGGATCACGGTCATGGAGCTGAACGTCCGCACCGCGCGTCGGCTCACCGACCTGCTGTCCGTGACCCGCGCCGGGCTGCCGGGAGTACGGCTGCTCACCGTCGGCGCCGAGAAGTGGTACCTGGACGAGCAGTTGGCGCTGCAACGGCTGCTCGGCGAGGGCACCAGGGTGCTGAACGTCTACGGCCTGGCCGAGGCCACCGTCGACAGCACCTGGTTCGAGGTGCGCGGCGCGGCCGCGGCCCCCGGCGCGGAGCGGGTCTCGCTGGTCGGCCGGCCCTTCCCCGGCACCCGGGTGTACGTGCTCGGCCCCCGGGCCACCCCGGTGCCGCCCGGGCGGGTCGGCGAGATCGCCGTCGCCGGCTCCGGCCTGACCCGCGGCTACCTGGGCCGGCCGGTGGACACCGCCCGCCGCTTCATCCGGGCGAGGTTCGATCCGGACGGTCGGGTGCTGCTGACCGGCGACCTCGGGGTGCTGCGGGAGGACGGCGTCCTGGAGTTCGTCGGCCGGGCCACCACCGTGGTCGGACCGCTCGGCGCGGACCGGCCGACCACGGT
>NZ_JBHYGR010000027.1:32097-66135 GCF_042738155.1 Kitasatospora sp. NPDC059088
TGCGCGCCCCCGGCCCCGTGGGGGGGCGGGGGGGGGCGGCGGTCGGGGTGTGCGCGGGCCGGCCCCCCCCGGGGGTGGCCCCGCCGGGGGCGGCCGCCCGCACCCGGGGGCTCGCCCGGGTCAAGGTGGCGGCCCGTGCGGAGGGCGCGCTGCGCACCCACCCGAAGGTGCGGGAGGCGGTCGTGGTCGAGATGGAAACGCGGCCCGGGCAGCGGCAGTTGGTCGGCTACGCGGTGCCCGTACAAGGAGCGCCGGACCGGGACGGGACGGACGGCTGGTCGCTCACCCAGTACCTGCTGACCCAGCTCAGGGGCTTCTCGAACCCCACCGCCGTGGTCGTCGTCCCCGAGCTGCCGCGCACCCGCGCCGGGAAGCTCGACCGCTCCAAGCTGCCGCTGCCCGCCCCGCCGGGGCACACCGCCCCGCGCTCGGCCAAGGCCGGAGGCGGGCGCGGCGGCAAGGGCGGGGCCGGGCGGAGCGGCAAGGGCGGCGGCGGGCGCGGCGGTTCGGACTCCGATCCGATCGGCTGCGCGGTCGCGATCGCGAT
This sequence comes from Kitasatospora sp. NPDC059088, assembly GCF_042738155.1. Lineage (NCBI taxonomy): Bacteria > Bacillati > Actinomycetota > Actinomycetes > Kitasatosporales > Streptomycetaceae > Kitasatospora > Kitasatospora sp. NPDC059088. Next base: position 32,645 of record NZ_JBHYGR010000027.1, read on the forward strand.
CGTCGTCGCGTTCTTCGCGTGGGGCCTCACCAATGTCTTCTTCAAGGGCGCGACGGACCTCTCGGCGGTGCCCGACGGCGGCTACCACACCTGGTTCGAGCTGCTCTACTTCTTCGAGAACCTCTCCTTCGGCGCCGGGATGGCCTTCCTGTTCTTCGGCTTCCCCTCGGTCCTGCGACAGGGCCGGTCGTTCAGGCTGTCCGTGGTCACCTACCTGTCGATCTTCTGGCTGCTCGCCTCCTGGTGGCCCCAGGACAACCTCTACCGGCTCACCGCGGCCGACGACTGGACCCGCGAGGTGGTGATGGTCTACGTCTTCAACGTCCCGCTGATGCTGGCCGCCATGGTGGTCGTGGTCTTCCTGCTCAGCCGGCCGAAGACCGTGCAGAAGCAGAAGGCGGGGAGGAGGCACTAGGGTCCGTCCTCAAGCTCCTGCCTGCGGGCCGGCGTTCAGCGCAACGCCTCGAACATCCCGGCCAGCGCGCCGTTGGCCGCCTCGACCAGCGCCTGCGCGGCGTCCAGCGCCTCGGCGTCGGGCCCGGCCAGGGCGAGGCCGACGGCGGGCTCCGGGTCGTGGGCCGCCGTCGGGATCAGCGGCAGCAGGGTGACGCCGAGCCGGGCGCAGCGCGGGCGCAACCGGTCGAGGTGTTCGTGCAGCGCCTCGGGGGCGAGCCGGGCGCCGAGCGGCAGCGCGTCCAGGGTACGGACGAGGTGGCCGGGGCCGCGCACCCGGTCCAGCCGTTCGCGCAGGACGAAGGCGACGGCGGGGCCGGTGAGCCGCAGGTTGATCTCGGTGGGGGCGAGGCGGCGCTGCCGGTCGGTGACGAAGTCGACGTCGTACCAACCGCGGTGGCCCTCGGCGGCCAGCCGCTCCCCCACCGCCAGGGCGAACCCGCGCGCCGTGTCGGCGGCGGCCCGCGGCACGGTGCCGGGGCCGACGGTGACGCCCTGGTAGCGGGTGCCGGCCACCTCCATGACGCCGGCCCCGACCGGGTGCACGGTGCCGTCCGGGCCGATCACGGCGTCGTAGGTGAGGTCCCGCAGCCGGGCGGAAGGGCCCGGGTCCACGTACTCCTCCAGCAGCAACTCGCCGTCCGGCGGCAGGACTTCGGAGCGCACCAGGCGGCGCAGCAGGGCGCCTCCGCCGCCCGCGGCGAACAGCTCGGCGGGCTCGACCACGACGGTGCCGTAACCGCCCACGCCGTACGGGCTCTTGAGGACGGTGGTCAGGCCCCGGACGGCCCGGACGGTGAGTCTGTGCGCGGCGCGGCGACGGCTCCCCACGCGCTCCTGGGCGGGGACGACGACCCCGGGGTGCTCGGGGGCGAGGGCGGCGAACAGCCCGTGCGCGGCGGCCTTGGACTCGTAGCGGCGGACGGTGTCGAGCTCGGGCCCCTCGCCCTGCGCCGCCGTACGGCCCCAACTGACCACCGGGTGGCCGGAGTCGGCGATCCGGGCGGCCAGCGCGGGGCGGGCGGCGAGCGCCTCGGCGAGCGTCCGGTCGCCCGCCACCCCGGTGTGCACCTCGACCGGGCCCCAGCCCAACTCCCGGCCCAGCCAGTCGGTCCAGACCCGGTCGACCTCGGCGGGCAGCACCAGCACGGCCGGTTCCGGGCTGTAGCCGACGGCCAGGCAGGCGTAGTGGTGCGCCTGCCGCAGCCGTCGCGCCCGCTGCGCGGCGTCCATGCCCGGGGCGAAGAACTGCGCGTTGAAGTCCGCGACATTGCCCAGGTGCACCGCCGCCCGCCCGCCGGTCCAGGCCCCCACCCATCCGTCCATGGAGCGGAAGCATAGGGCGTCAGAGCGCCAACAGCCCCGCCTCGGTGGGGCGCAGACCGCACGCGTCGAGGTAGAGGGCGCGCAGGTGGGGCTCGAAGTCGACGTGCAGCCAGGCGCAGCCGGCGCTGCGGGCGCCGTCGGCGGCCTCGCCGACCAGCCGGGTGGCGACGCCGTGCCGCCGGGCGGCCGGTGCGACCACGGTGTCCAGCAGGAAGGCGTGGGTGCCGCCGTCCCAGGCGAGGTTGACGAAGCCGACCAGGGCGCCGTCGGCGGTCCGCCGGGCGGTGACCCAGCCGAGGCTGTGCCGCGCCAGGCGGGCCAGCCACTGGCCGGGTTCGAGGGGGTGGCCGAAGCCGTCCGCGTGCAGGCGGTCGAGTTCGGGGTCGGTGAGCGCTCCGCGCCACTGGTAGTCGATCGTCACGACGGCAGCGTAGACGGCTTGTTAAGTTCCGATCATTTTTGATTGGACCAGGACACAACTTGGCAAAGTTATGACCTTTCCTCTAGCCCGACCTGACTGATCGCCGTCAATCTCGGTCGCAGCTCTTTGCAGCCCCTTTCCCTGCACCCCACCCCCACCGGAGTCAGAGTGAGCCCCAACTCCTCGTCCCGCCGCGCCCGCACGGCCGGAGCGATAGCCGTCGTCGCCGCCCTCGCCGCCGTGGCCGTCCCCACCACGGCCTCCGCCGCCCCCGCCACCCGCGAGGCCGCGATCGCCCAGGCCCGCGCCAACGTCACCCACAACGCCGGGGTGTTCGGCTACGGCGCGGGCCAGGACCTCGTCCTCAAGGACGTCGTCCTCGACGCCGACGGCGCCTCGCACATCCGCTTCGACCGCACCTACCAGGGCCTCCCGGTGGTCGGCGGCGACCTGGTCGTCCACCAGGACGCCCGCGGCAGGCTCAAGGACACCTCCCGGGCGGCCGCCCACGACGCCGCCGTGAAGACCACCGTCCCCAAGGTCCCCGCCCAGGCCGGCGCCGCGAACGCGATCTCCGCCGCACCCGGCGTCCGGGACGCCACCAGCAGCCCCGAACTGGTCGTCTGGGCCGCCGACGGCACCCCGCGACTGGCCTGGCGCACCGTCGTCGAGGGCACCGGCGAGCACGGCCAGCCGGCCGGCAAGGTCGTCGTCACCGACGCCACCACCGGCGAGCAGATCGAGTCCTACGACGCCGAGCACCAGGCCGCCGGCACCGGCAACTCCGAGTACACCGGCCAGGTCACCGTCGACACCACCCCGGCCAACGGCGGCTACACCCTGACCGACCCGGTCCGCGGCCACGTCACCAAGGACGCCGGCAACCTGTCCGCCAGCTCGATCAAGGCGAGCTCCGGCACCCCGTTCACCAGCACCACCAACGTCTGGGGCGACGGCAAGAAGTTCTCCACCAACCGCGCCACCGCCGCCGTCGACGCCCACGCCAACACCGCCTGGACGTACGACTACTACAAGAACGTGCACGGCCGGAACGGCATCAAGAACGACGGCAAGGGCGCCACCGTCTTCGTCCACGTCGGCACCAACTGGGACAACGCCCAGTGGTCCGACAGCTGCTTCTGCATGATGACCGGCGACGGCGACGGCACCACCGACCCCGAGCAGGTCGACCTCGACACCATGGGCCACGAGATGACCCACGGCGTCACCAGCGCCACCGCCAACCTGCGCTACAGCGGCGAGTCCGGCGGCCTCAACGAGTCGACCAGCGACATCTTCGGCACCATGGTCGAGTGGTACGCCAACAACAAGATCGACACCGGCGACTACCTGTTCAGCGACCAGTCCACCCCGCCGTGGCTGCGCCGCTTCGACAAGCCCTCGCTGGACGGCAAGTCGGCCGACTGCTGGAGCAGTTCGGTCGGCAAGCTGGACGTCCACAACTCCTCCGGCGTCGGCAACCACTGGTTCTACCTCGCCAGCGAGGGCAGCGGCACCAAGACCATCAACGGGGTCACCTACAACAGCCCCACCTGCAACAAGTCCACGGTCACCGGCATCGGCAACCAGAAGGTCGCCAAGATCTGGTACCGCGCGCTGACCGTCTACATGACCTCCACCACCAACTACAAGGGCGCCCGCGCCGCCTCGCTCAACGCCGCCCGCGACCTCTACGGCGCCGGCAGCACCGAGTACAACGCGGTCGCCGCGGCCTGGAGCGGCGTCAACGTCAACTAGGGTCCGTCCGCCCGACGTTGTCGGATCAGCCGGTGAACCCGACGTGGACGTGGTCGTGGTGGGTGTCATCGGTGAAGAACTGGTTGCCGACGCCCGCGATCGCCACCGGCCCGCCCACGTTGTACGAACCGGCCGCCGCCGCGTCCCGCATGAAGGACTCGATCAGCTGCCGGGGCGTGGCCGGGTCCACCACGGCCCGGCCGTCGATCCGCCAGACGTCGAAGGCCCGGCCCAGCGGATGGTCGCTGGGCCGGGTCGTCCCGAAGACGTCCAGGGGGTGACCGGAGCGCACCACGCTCACCGACAGCGCGTACGGGCCGGCCAGCCGCAGCATCGCCGTCAGGACGCTGTCGTGGACGGTGCCGCTGAGCAGATCGGCGGCGGCCTCGGGCGGCAGCTCGATCCTCGGCTCGGCCAGCACCTTCGCCACCGCGGGGGTGGGTGCGGCGGGCGCGGCAGGTGAGGCGGCGGGTGAGGCGGCGGGTGACCCGGCGACCGGGCCCGGGTCGCCGGGGTGCACGGCGGTGACCGTCCAGCGGGGCTCGGCCCGGCTCAGCCGGACGTCCACCGTGATGCCGCCCGCCGCCACCGAGCCGTCCGGCTGCCTGGTCCACTGGCGGCAGACCACCAGCACGCTCGCCGAGTCGGCGAGGATGCCGCCGTACTGGGCGTCGACCACCTCCACGGCGGCCTCCGGCGCCGCCGGGGCGAGCCGCCCGGCCCCGTCCGCCAGGCCCGGCGGCAGGCCCAGCGCCGCCACCCGGGCCCGGGCCGCCCCGGACCCCTGCCCGCCGGGCGGCCAGGCGCCGAGCGCGGCGACCAGCTCGACGGCGCGGCGCTTGACGTCGGGCTGGATCTCGCCGGGGCCGGGCTGCCACAGTGGTGGGTTGGGCAGCGGGGTCGCTGCGGGGGGCGCTGTCGGGGACGGGGTCGGGGACGGGGCCGCTGTCGGGGCCTGTGTCGGGGGCTGTGTCGAACTCGCCGGGGCCACGGCGGACTTCGTACCGCTCGTACACCCCGCCGCGCCCAGCAGCACCGCCGCCGCACCCGCCCGCAGCACCCCGCGTCGGCCCGTACCCCGGCCACCGTCTCCGCTCGTCATGCCGTCAGTATGCGACCGGTGGCCGGGCCGGGGCGCGGGCGTCAGCCCAGACGGCGGATCGGCTCACCCGCCAGGAACGCCGCGATGTCCTCCACCGCCTCGGTGAAGTACCGCCGGTAGTTCTCCTGCGAGACGTACCCCAGGTGCGGGGTGGCCAGCAGCCGGGGCGCGCGGCGCATCGGGTGGTCGGCGGGCAGCGGCTCGACGTCGAAGACGTCCACCGCGGCCCCCGCGATCCGGCCGCCGGTGAGGGCCGCGAGCAGCGCGTCCTGGTCGACGATCGCCGCCCGGGAGGTGTTCACCAGATAGGCCTCCGGCTTCATCAGGGCGAGCTCGGCGGCGCCGATCAGCCCCCGGGTGCCCGCGTTCGACGCGAGGTGGACCGACACGAAGTCGCTCTCCCCGAGCAGTTGCTCCTTCGAGGCGGCCCGGCGCACACCCGCCGCGGCCGCCTGCTCGTCGGTCAGGCTCCGGCTCCAGGCCAGCACCTCCATGCCGAAGGCCAGCCCGACCCGGGCGACGGCGGAGCCGATCCGGCCGAGACCGAGCACTCCGAGCGTCCGGCCGTGCAGATCGGCCCCGACGGTGCTCTGCCAGGGCCCGCCCTCGCGCAGCGCGGTGTTCTCCTGGACGAGACCGCGGGCCAGGCCCAGCAGCAGCGCCCAGGTCAGCTCGACCGGCGGAGTGCCGGAGCTGGCCGTACCGCAGACGGTCACGCCGTGCGCCTCGGCGGCCCGGAGGTCGATCACCGAGTTGCGCATGCCGGAGGCGACCAGCAGCTTGAGACGGGGCAGCCGGGCGAACAGCGTGGCGGGGAACGGCACCCGCTCGCGCAGGGTGACCACGATGTCGAACCCGGCGAGCGCGGCGACCAGTTCCTCCTCCGAGGTGTGGTGCTCACGGAAGGCGGTCACCTCGACCCGGTCGGCGACCGGGGTCCAGTCGGCGGAGCTGGTGGCGACGCTCTGGAAGTCGTCCAGGACGGCGCAGCGAAGGAGCGGAAACGTCATGCCCGCAGCTTCCCAGACGGCGGCGGGCCGGGGGGCCGCAGTCCGTAGCGGTCCCGCTCCCGTTCCCGGTCCCGGTCCCGCTCCCGGACGACCCACGATGGCTCGCCGAGCTTGGCCCGCAGGACGGCCATCGGGTGGCGCAGCTCCCGGTGGTCGGACAGGCCGTCCCAGCCGTGCAGTCGGATGTCCCGCAGGTCGTGCATCCCCTCGCCGAGCTCGATCAGGGTGCGTAGCGCCCGGGTGTCCTGGCGGGTGAGCTGCACCTCCCGGCCGTCCACGGTGGCGATCCGGGTGACCGGGTCGAGGGCGATGCGTCCGTCGAAGGCGGTCAGCGGGACCGGCGCCTCGTCCACGGGCTGTTCCTGCTCCATGTCGGGCAGCCTAGTCGGTCCGGCCCGGCCGCCAACTCCGCCGCGCAGCAGGGCCGATGGCTCCGACGCCGCTAATCGCTCCACCCGTTGAGGTCTTCGAAGCCGGTCTCCACGCTGCCGCGGAACGCCAGGGCCTCACGGCCGATGCCGAGAGCGTCGAGCAGGGAGTCCAGGGCCGCTTCCGGGTCGTCCACCGAGCGGCTCAACCAGACGAACGTGCACGGGGGAACCTGTCCGCCGAGCCTGCTCAGGGCGAAGGACGTCCTCCCGATGCGGAACATGGCGACGTCCACCGGGCCGAGGTCCTCCCAGCCCCGCTCGACGGTCAGCCGCAGGCGCGCCGCGAGCACGTCCAGCGGGGGCTGCAGGCCCGCCACCAGGCGAAATGTACCGGCGGCGTACTCCCACATGCTCTGCTGGAAGGCCGGGTTGGGGTTGCCGCCCTGGTAGGAGGGTGCCGGACCCCAGTCCGGCTCGGGGCCCGGAACGCCGACTGCCGTCATGTCTCCCCCGTCCGAACGCTGCGGTTACCACCCTGCTCCCACCGTAGCCGAGGCGCCCGTCAGCCGTCCGGGTCGAGCAGCGCCTCGGCGGTGGCCGTCCGGGCGTACAGCACCCAGCGCCCGGCGCGGTGGGCGCTCACCAGGCGGGCGTCCCGCAGCGCCGTCAGGTACTGGGAGACGGCCGAGGGCGACAGGCCGGTGCGGTGGGCGAGTTCGGTGGTCGAGGCGGGGGCGGCGAGTTCGGCGAGCAGCAGGCCGCGGGAGCGGCCGAGCACCGCGGCGAGGGCCGCCGTGCCGGGGGCCGGTGGCCCCGCGGTCCAGAGACGGCCGATCCCCCGGGCCGGGTAGGCGAGTTGGGGAGGAGCCGGCGGGGCGAGGAGGGTGAACAGGCCGGGGCCGGTGAACGCGGAGGGGATCAGCAGCAGGCCCGGCCCGGCGGTGCGGCGGGGCATCGGGCGGGAGCGCCGGCTCAGCCGCAGGGCGCCGTCGGTCCACCGCAGTTCGGCGTGCAGGTCGTTGAGTACCCGCTCGGCGCCGTGCTCGGCGGCCTGCCGGGCCCGGTACAGCACGTCGGCGTCGAGGACGGCGCGGATCCGCGCCCAGTACGGCGCGAGGGCCAGCTCCCAGTAGGCCTCGACCGCCTCGGCGAGCCGGGCCAGCCCGGCCTCCGGGTCGGCGTACAGGGCCCGCAGCCTCGGCCCGAGCGTGCCCCGGTCCGCCCGGTCCGCCCGGTGCGCCCGGTGCGCCTGGTCCGCCTGGTCCGCCGCCAGTCGGTCCAGGTCGCGCCGGACCTGCCCGGCGGGGGTGGCCCGGATCGCGGCGAGTTCCCCGGCCAGGGTCGGCGCGGGCCCGGTCGGGGCCGGATTGAGGAAGTCCGGCACGTACCCGGCGGGCGGCACGAGTTCGGCGAGCAGCCCGTACGCCGGGCCGAGCGCCGCCAGTCGGGGCCGGACCTGCTCCACCCAGGGGCCGTGGACGGCGTGCGGCGCTCCCGAGCGCAGCAGACGCAGGCTCGGCCCGACCTCCCACATCGGTGCGACTGCGAACCGCATCCGGGCCAGGTCACCTGCCGTGAACAGCAGCTCCGCCAACGCCTTCCCCCGTGGATTCACACATGTCCGAATCAGTGGCGATCAGGTTAGTTCAATCGCGATCATGACCAGCATGACTTCCGACACCACCTCGACCAGCGCTTCCCCGACCGGCGCTTCCCCGACCAGCGCTTCCGTGTCCGCCGCCTCGTCCGGCACCTGGCAGCTCGGCGACCGCACCGTCCACCGGATCGGCTTCGGCACCATGCGCCTGCCGCAGACCGGGCCGGCGCTCGTACCGGACGCCGTACCGCGCGACCGCGACCAGGCCCTGCGGGTACTGCGTCGCGCGGTCGAACTGGGCGTCAACCACATCGACACCGCCGCCTTCTACTTCTCCCCGCTGCGCTCCGCCAACGAGCTGATCAACCGCGCCCTCGCCCCGTACTCCGACGACCTGGTGATCGCCACCAAGGTCGGCCCGGCCCGTGGCACCGACGGCCGGTGGATCGACCACGCCCGCACCCCCGAGGCGCTGCGCGCCCAGGTCGAGGAGAACCTGCGCCACCTCGGCCGCGACCACCTCGACCTGGTCAACCTGCGCATCCTGGGCACCGACTCGATCGCCGAACGCTACGGCGCACTCGCCGAGTTGCGGCAGGCCGGACTGATCCGGCAGCTCGGCCTCTCCAACGTCCACCCGCACCAGCTCACCGAGGCCCGGGCCATCGCCCCCGTCACCTGCGTGCAGAACCCGTACGGGATCGGCGCCTCGCCCGCCCAGGACGAGGTCCTGCGACTCTGCGGCGAGCAGGGCATCGCCTTCGTCCCGTTCTACGCCATCGCCGGCGCCGGGAGGGAGGGCGGCGCCGCCGCCGGGGCGGAACCCGGCGAGGTCCGGACGGTGGCCGAGGCGCGCGGCGTCAGCACCGCCCAGGTCCGGCTCGCCTGGACGCTCCACCGGGGCCCGCACGTCCTCGCCATCCCGGGCACCGGCGACGTGGCGCACCTGGAGGACAACATCGCGGCCGGCGCCCTGCGGCTGACGGCCGAGGAACTCGCCCTGCTGAACCGGGCCCACTCCGGCTGACCTGGGACCTGGGACCTGGGCCCCGGAACCACCACCCGCCGCACGGGCGTCACACTCCGGGACCGGACCCCGTCCCACCGAACGAACCCCAGGAGCCTGCCCGTGACCGACCGCGCCACCCGCTACCTGTACCTCGCCCGCCACGGCGAGGCGGCCCACCACAGCCCGGCCGGCAGCGAGTCGGGTGGCGGGTCGGGTGGCGGGTCGGGTGGTGGGTCGGCCGGTGAGGTGGATGGTGAGGCGAACAGTGGGGCGGACCGCGACGGGCTCAGCCCCACCGGCCGCCGGCAGGCCGTACTGCTCGGCCGCCGCCTGGCGCAGCGCCCCCTCACGGCCGTCCACCACGGGCCGCTCCCCCGGGCCGCGCAGACCGCCCGGCTGATCGGGGACCAGCTCGGCGGAGTACCGGTGTCCGCCTGCGAGGAGGCCGGCGACTACGTCCCGTACCTGCCGTCGGCCGACGAACTGCCCGCCGACAGTGCCGAGTTCCTGCTGCGCTTCCTGACCCAGGCCTCCCCCGAGGAGCTCTCCCGCGGACCGGAACTGGCCCGCCGGGCCGTCGACCGCTTCACCGGACCGGTCGACGGCCCCGAGGACCGGCACGAACTGGTCGTCACCCATGCCTTCCTGATCGGCTGGCTGGTCCGCCACACCCTGGACGCCCCCGCCTGGCGCTGGCTCGGCCTCAACGCGGCCAACGCGGCGCTCACCGTGCTCCGCTTCGCCCCCGGCCGCCCCTCCGCCGTCCTCCTCCTGAACGACCAGTCCCACCTGCCCGAGGAGTTGCGCTGGACGGGCTTCCCGCCGGAGCTGCGGGCCTGAGCAGCCACCGCGGAGCCTCCGCCCGGGGCAGCGCGTCGCCGGGCCTGCGGTCGGCAGGAATGTGGTCGACAGAAATGTGGTCGACAGGATTATGCAGACCGGTCTACAGTCTCCGTCCATGGGAGCAAAGGGCGAGGAGACCCGGGCCCGGCTGATCGCCGGCACCCGGGAACTGATCGAGCAGCACGGGTACTCCGGCACGGGCCTCAACCAGGTCCTGGCCGTCACCGGCGCACCGCGCGGCTCCCTCTACTTCCACTTCCCCGGCGGCAAGGACCAACTGGTCGCGGCCGCACTGCTGCAGTCCGGCCAGGAGGTCGCCGACCTGCTGACCGGACTCGCCGCCGACGGAGCCGACGCCGCCGCGCTCAGCCGACACCTCACCGAGGTGTTCGCGGACCGCCTGGCCCGCTCCGACTACACCAAGGGCTGCCCCATCGCCACCGTCGCCCTGGAGGTCGCCGGGACCAACGAGGCACTGCGCGCCGTGTGCGCCGAGGTGTACGAGGGCTGGCAGCGCATCCTGGCCGAGCAGCTGACCGCCGGCGGCTTCCGCCCGGCCGAGGCCGCGGTGGCCGCCGGCCAGGCCCTGGCCCTGATGGAGGGCGCGGTGCTGCTGGCCTCGGTCCGACGCAGCCGCGAGCCCCTGGACGACGCCCGGCACGCCGTCCTCCACCTCCTCGGCGCGAAGGCGTCCGGCCGCTCGTAGCCGTTGCCGCTGCACGGGCGCCCTGCGGCCGGCTCGATGCAGCACTGACCGCTCGCCAAAAAATATGCAGACCGGTCTAGCTACCCGAGATTCGTCCGCATCACCCACTCGCCCGCCACTCACCCCCGCTCCACCATGCCCAGAAATTATGCAGATCGGTCTACCGAAATATGCCGATCGGTCCACAGAAAGCAGAGACCGCTCATGCCACCCACTCCCCCGCCCCCGCAGACCCTCGTCCTGGGCGCCGGCGGCTTCCTCGGCCGCTGGCTGCTCCTCGAACTCCTCGGCCGCGGCGAGCCCGTGGCCGCCGCCGTCCGCACCACCGCGAGCGGCACCGCCCTCCGCGCCTGGCTGCGCGAGCACGACACCGACCCGACCCCGCTGACCACCGTCACCGCCGACCTCACCCGCCCCGGCCTCGGCCTCTCCCCCGAGGACGACGCCCGCCTCGGCGAGGTCCGCGACGTCCACAACCTCGCCGCCCGCTACCAGTTCGGCCTCACCCGCGCCCAGGCCGAACCCGCCAACCTCCACGGCGCCCTCCACGCACTGCACTGGTCCGCGACCCGGCCCCAACTGCGCCGCCTGGTCCACCTCTCCGGCTACCGGGTCGGCCGCGACCCCCACCCCCGCCACCCGCTCTCCCCCAGCGCCACCGACACCCTCTACGCCCGCCTCGGCGCCTACGAGGCCTCCAAGCAACTCGCCGACGCCGCCGTCCGCGTCACCGCACCCCGGCTCGGCGTCCCGCTCACCACCGTCAACCCCAGCAGCGTCATCGGCCACTCGACCACCGGCGAGGCCGGCCAGTACCTCGGCCTCGCCCAACTGGTGCACCAGCTGCACCGCGGCCGCCTCCCCCTGCTGCCGGGCACCCGCCGCACCTTCGTCCCCGTCGTCACCGTCGACCACCTGGCCCGCTTCCTGGCCGCCGTTCCGGCCCACGACCGCGCCCCCGTCGCCGCCCACACCGTCCTCGACCCGGCCACCCCCGCCCTCCCCGACCTGGTCGCCCTCCTCGCCACCCACCTCGGCGTCCGCCCACCCCGCGGCCTGATCCCCGTCCCCCTGGTCCGCCGCCTCCCCCGCGCCCTCACCGGCGCCGACCCGGAGACCCTCACCTTCCTCTCCGAGGAACGCTACGACACCACCTCCGCCGACCAGCTCGCCACCGCCGCCAGGCTCACCCACCCGCCCCTCACCCCCGCCCTCCACCACTGGGCCGACCGCCTCGTCCACGACGCCTTCGGCACCCGATACTGAACTTGATCGAGTGATGTCGGGGCTGTTCGCCGGACGGCCGTCGGTCGGTTCCGGTAGCCGTTGGGGCGTGAGGTACGAGCTGTGCGGCGGCCCTCGGGGCCCGGATCGTCTTCGAGGACGAGGCCGGGCAGTCGATGACGCCGCCGCACGCCGGAACCTGGGGCCGGATCGACCGAACCCCCGTCGTCAGGTTGCGCGGCCGGGGCTCCGGCCCGGTCTCGACGGCGGGCATGACCAGCTGCATATCCGGCGGACGGTCCCGGCTGATCCACCGCATCCGCAAGGACCAGGACCAGGGCCGCAAGGACGAGCCGAAGGGCTTCGGCCGGCGCGACTTCCGGGATCTGATCGTCCGCGCCCGCAGCCAGCTCGGCGGCCCGATCGGGCTGGTCCGGGACAACGTCCGCGTCCACCTGACCGAGCCGCTGCGGGAGTTCATCGCCGCGAACGCAGACTGGCTCAGCGTTGTCCAGCCACCCACCTACGCGCCGGACCTCAACTCTCAGGAGAGCGTCCGGTCGCTGGTCAAACGCGACATCGGCAACCTCGCCGCCCCCGACCTTGACCAGAGCGCCAGAGCGCCAGAGCCGTGAAGCACCGGTTCCAGCAGATCCGGTACCGTCCGGACCTGGTCGACAGCTGCCCGACCGGCACCGGCCTGATCACGTCTGACTGACGAGCGGAAAAGGGATGGCCGGTAGCTCCCGGCCCGGTCATTCTGAACCCCATGGGAGACAGAGCCAACGTCATCGTGGTCCGCGAGAACGGCACACATGAGCTGTACCGGACCGGGTGGGCGGTCGGAATCGACCTCGACCTGTTGGACGGGCCGGCCGCGGTACTCGCCATGCTTCCCGAGCTCCGCCAGGACGACTGGTGGTTGGACGACACCGTCGCCCAGGGTGGGGTGCTGCTCGACCTCGGCCGGAAGGTGCTCCTGTTCTTCGCCTGGGAGGGTCCGAGCACTGAGCTCCGTCACCGCGCGGCCATGTTCGAGCTGATCCGAGTGGCGTGGCCGGGCTGGGAGGTCCGTTGGCTGTACGACGGCGCGACCGAACTGCGCGCGTACGTCGGGCTGGACCCGGAGTACGTCCGGTCCCGCGATTCGGACCTGACCCTGGCCCCGTTCCTCGCTCCCGAGGCGGAGGATCTGGACTGGCCCGACCCGGGCGGTGTGGTGGTCACCGTTGGCTCCGGTGGCTGCCACGTCGCCTCCGAGGCCTTCGACCACCCCGTCCGTGAGGGAGTGTCACTGCTCGACCGACTGGCAGATGCCCCGAAGCACGGAGCCTGCCGTCTGCATGTCAATTCCGGTATCCACCTCGACCCGGAGCGCCGCCGCTTGGGCTGGTGGTCCCTCTGCTCCACCCCAGAGGCCTACCGGGTGCCGGAGTTGTGGCCGGGCTGGACGGTGGAGTTCTGGAGGGACGACTGGGAGCGGCACCGCCGTGCCTGCAACCGCTTCTACCCGGCGCCGTTCGACACCGGAGCGGAAGCCCGGGCCGCAGTCCTCGCCGAGGCCGGGGAGCGCCGCGCCACCCGGGCCCGCTACCGCGCCCGGCCAACCCACCCGTGGGCCGCATCGCCTCGGGCCTGACCTCCGACGGCTGGCCGACATCACGGGTTCAAGGTCAGCAGCCACCCCCGCCCGACACAGGAAGTCGACCCACCCGACTTCCTGTGCACCCCCACATCCACCCCGCCACCAGCGAACCGACCACCTCGCCCACGACACCTCCGACGTTTCCGAGCACTCCCGCAGGACTTCGACGTTCTGCCTGTCCAGAGCGTCGCGACGGCGAGCAGCCGCCCACAGCGCGCCGGATCGAGCAGGGCATCGGCACCTTCGTACTGTCAGCCGACATGCGGGTCGATGCCCCGCCGATCAATGACCTTCCCCTGGGGACGTCGAAGCGAGGCGAGACCCCTTAGCTTGTTCTTTAGCCTCTTCGATCTTGGTGTTCGGCAATGGCGAGGTCGCATTTGACGGTCTTCCCGCCGATGCTCAACGGTCAGCGCCAGGTCAACCAGCGACTTCACCGCTCTATCGGAGCACTGCAGCGCGTTGGTGAGCTCGAACAGGGCATCCGCCCGGGCGGTCAGGCAGTCGTAGAAGTCGGCCCGGAAACAAGACAACCCGGACAGGGACTCGACGCGGTCGGCATCGTCCAGCAGACTCATCCTCACGGCCTTGGTCAGTGATCATGGCTGCTTCGCAACGCCCATGATCACGCCAGGACCCGTGCCACTGTCCGGTGAACAGCGAAATCCCGCGGACCTCCTCCGCCGCCAGGGCCTTGCTACGAGTCCTCGCGAAGTCCGAACTCCGCGCAGACGGCCGCCAGGGCTTCTGCCGGGTCGGACGTCTCCGTGCGGGTGGCGCCTTCGACGATGAACGGTGCCTGGCCGTGCGGCCCCGAATCGACCTGGACGCAACTGGAGTCGATGCTGAGGAAGTACACGTTGTCGTCGTCGCCGGGATGGGACACCTGCAGCCGCTCGACCGTGAGGCCGGGCAGAAGGCGGCGGACGCCGCCGAGAACAGCGTCCAGCAGTCCGCCGCTACGGTCCGCCGTCCCCCACAATCTGCCCCTGGTCAACGGTTCGCTCATACGGTGCATCATCCGACACTTGACGTGCGCTCACAGCAGGAACGAGCCCTGAAGGCTAGAGAACAAGCTCAGGGCGCGTCCCGTAATTGATCTTTGAGTGGTTCCGGGCCGGGGCAGTCGACCGCTGGTCGTACTCGGCTGTGCGGCTTGGAGGAGGTTGTGCAGGCGGGCGATACCGAGCGTGGCGTGGTGGACGCCGTCGCCCTTGAGCCGGCAAATCGCGCAGGATCTTCCAGCCTTCATCCGAGCGAGGACGTGCTTGACGCGGGCAGTGGCGCGAGCTGCCGCAGCGTCGGATTCGTGCGCCAGTAGGCAGCGACCAGCAGGACTCGGTCCTCCAACGGCAGGCCCCACGGACGGCCCCCGGCGCACCGTGTCGGCCCCCTCACGGCGGAGTACCGTGACCAGCTTCTGGAAGTCGCGCGGGCCCAGCCCCGTGAACGGGCCTGTCCAGGACGGCTCCGACTCCGTGATCACACCAGCCATCCCGAGATCATGGCATTGGGGGTGTGGTCGGGTCCGCGGGTCTGTCGACGGCCAGGAGACGGAGGTCACCGCTCCAGCTCTCGCAGCGGACACTGCCCGATGGGAAGTCCAGCTCAAGCGCCACACGCCCTGTTGCCGGCTCCCACTCCTGCCGGACTTCGAGCACAGCCTCGCCGAGGTGGGCCGCGAACGGGGTCTCGTCACCTACGGGCAGTACGTCGATCCGACCCCAGTCGCCCATGTCGAACCCATCCTCAGGCCCGGAGGACTCGACCATGAGGCACCAGTCCGTGCCGCTGGCAATGTTGGTGGACCCGTTTCGATCGTCGATCAGCCACACCTCGACCGGGCCGTCGCCAGGGTGCCCGTCGTAGATGTGCCACGACGCCAACACCCCGACGAGCCGGATACCGACCAAGGACGAGGGGTCGATGCCGGGTCCGTGCAACGGGCAGGCCGGGTTCAAGAGCTCCACCTGGGGACCGTACCGTGACCGTCGACGCCCCCTCACCTGCTTGAACGGGGCAGCCTCAGACCATCGCATTCCTGTCGCTGCGCGTTCTCCAGCGGCGCACCGAAGCGATCGTCAGGATGACCGCCGCTGCGGCGATCGAGACGGCCAGGGTTGCCGTCCAGGTGGCTCTGCTGACCGGGGGCGAGAACGCGGCGGAGAGGCTGAGCCGGCGTGCGCTTTCGATGATGACCAGCACGGGAACGGCCATTCGGGCAGGAAGGATCGCGGCCTTGAGCCTTGTCGCCTGCGAAAGGCCAACACATCCTCCGCGCCCTCTGGCTCGACGGCATGATGCGCGGCGTCCACACCGTTCTGGACCTGGTCGCGCCGCACGTCGAGGAGCCCGGCTGCGGCGGTGACCTGCGCGAGGAGTTCGGTGCCGAGCCGGCCGTCCTCACCTTCCGGGACGGCACCTTCGAGCCGTTGGGGCTCTGATGCCCTACGCGAGGCGCGCCACGGCCAGGGCCAGCGCGCGGTCCAGCGCCGTCGAGGGGTCGCACGGGACGTCGGGCCGGACGCCGGTGCCCTCCCAGTTGGTGCCCGAGACCGGGTTGAGGGCGCGGGCGACGGGCACGCTGAGCTCCAGGTGGGGGTGCACCGTCCAGCCCTCGCGCGGGTGCGCGCCGCCCCGGGTGGCCTCCCCGACGATCTCGGCGCGTCCCAACTGCTGCAGGTCGTAGGCGAGTTCCTCGCCCGCCGAGAAGGTGTTCCCGCTCGTCAGCACGTACAGCGGCTTGCTGCCGCCGAAGCGGGCGCCGGGCACGAACGGGGGCGTCCAGGACTGCTCGGCCACCGCGCCCTGCCGCGAGAGCAGGGTGTTGAGGTGCGTGCGGCGGTCGAGCAGGTAGCCGCAGACGAAGGCGACCGTGTCCGGATCGCCGCCGGTGTTGCGGCGCAGGTCCAGGACGAGGGCGCGGGCGGGGGCCACCAGTGAGAGCGCCGCGGCCAGCGGCTGGGCCGCCCAGTCCAGCGGGAACATCTTGGGCCCGATCTCCAGGACGGCGACGCCGCCGTCGAGGAGCTCCACCCGCGGCACGCCGCCAAGGGAGGCGTCGAAGTCCCGCCGCATCGCGGCGAGTACGGCCGCGCCGCGCTCCGGCGGCACCGGCACGGCGTGGTGCTTGAGGGCCAGGTGCAGGTCGCCGTTGACGGACCGCAGGTCGGCGGTGACCGCGTCGGCCAACTCCTCGACGTCCAGGGACCGGTAGCGGCCATCGGCGTTGCGGCGGCGCAGCAGGTCCGCCAACTGCTCGGCGGCGTCCGGGAAGACGTAGTTCTCGCCGACCAGGTCGGCGATCGACTCGACGACGGCGACGACGTCCAGCGGCACGGGCAGTGACGGGGTGGAAGGTGTGGAGGTCATGGGAGGGAGTAGACCAGCGGCTTGCCAAAGCGTCAACCGTAATTAACGCTTGATCGGGTGAGCCACCAACCGGATGAAGACGAAGGCGACAGCGAGGACGTGCAGCGGATCACCACGCCGCTCCAGCACTCCGCACTCGCCCACCCCATGCGCCAGCGCCTGCTGTTCGCCCTGAGCACCCGGCCGTCGACGATCAGCCGGCTCGCCGCGCAGCTGGGGGCGAACAAGGGCAGCGTCTCCCACCACCTCAGGGTGCTGGGCGAGGCGGGGCTGGTCCAGGACGCGGGAACGCGACGGGTGCGCGGCGGCACCGAGAAGTACTACCGGCGGACCGCCGAACGCCTCCTCGTCGCCGAGCCCCGGGCCGAGGGCACGGCCGCGCTGTTCGGGGCCGTCGCCCAGGAGCTGGACCGCTCACCCGTCGACCACCTCATGACGCTGCGCCACCTACGGCTCAGCCCCGCCAAGGCGGCGAAGCTGGCCGAGGCGCTGGCCGCGCTGGTCGACGAAGCCGAGGAGGACCCGGAGGGCGAGCCGGTGCACGGCCTCCTGGTGACGCTCTACCAGCAGGCCGGGGCGTAGCGGGTGAGGACGTAGCGAGTGAGGACGTGGCAGGTGGGGGCGTAGCAGGTAGGGGTGGCGGCTACCCCTGGTCGGCCGCCGGTCGCAGATGGCGGCTGACGTCCCCGACCAGGGTGATCCGGACCCGGCGTGCCGCGAACCGCCAAGCGCCGTCGCGGTGTTCGAAGCGGTCGTGGTAGCGGCCGGCGGCGATGGGCTGGAGCGGAAGTCCGGGGAGGGCCTGGAGGACGGTGACGTAGGAGCGTGCCGTCGCCGTGCCCGCCGCCGGGTCGACGTCGACGGCGAGGTTGGTGGTGACGTGCTGGGTGCGCGGGGTGCCGTCCTCGTAGCGGATCACCGTTTCGCGGAACATCCGCTCGATCTCCGCGCGCCCGCGCAGGGGCTCGCCGCTGCCCGTGAAGACGGCGTCGGCGAGGAGCTCCCCGAGCCCCGCGAAGTCCCCGTCGTCGACCAGTTCGGCGTAGCGGGCGATCAGGTTCTCGACGGCGCGGTGGGCGGCGGCCTGGTCCCCGGCCGGGTGGTTCGTCATGGTCATCGCTCTCGGTGCTCGGCTGCTTCTCGCGGTACGTAAGGTTCGTGCGGCTCGTGGCGGACGACGGAGTGGCGCAGCTGGAACGGCGAGCCGGCGGCGGTGGGCGTCCAGCCCTGCGACCGGGCGGCCCGGATCCCGGCGGCGACCTCGGCCGGCAGGACGACCTCGGCGGGCACCAGCCGGGGTACGGACGTCTCCGGCCGTCCGGTCTCCACGACGAGGGTCGTACCGGGTCGGGCCGCGTCCTCCACCACGTAGCCGAGGGTGCCGGCGTCGTAGTCGCAGCACCAGTGCTTCCTGCTCATCCGCCAGCGGTACTCGACGCCGTCGACGACGATGCGACGGGACCCCTTCTTCCCCAGTGCCACGTGCTGCCCTTCCCCCTGCCGGTTCGCGTACGTCGCCAGTCTCGCCGCACGCCACGCGCGTGTCACCGGGTTTACCCCGGGGCCCGGTCCCGGCAAGCAGGCCCGTAGCAGGCAGGCCCGGCCGACGGACCCGGCCGACGACCCCGGCAGAGCGGCCCTAGCCGAAGTGCCCCCAGCGGACGGCGATGATCAGCAGCACTCCGGCCGCGGTGAAGGCCGTCCCGGCGACGACCGTCCGGGCGACCGGGTGCCGGAAGCGGGGGATCTGCGCCGCGACCAGCCAGATCCCGCCGAACACCAGGAGCAGGCCGGCGACCTCGGCGAGGATCAGGCCCGTGTGGTGCGCGAGAGCGAGGCTCGCGGCCGCGGGAGCAGGGCTCATGTCCGGATCGTCGCGCTCCCGGGGGCCGGTGTCAAAGCGGCGGCGGGGCCGCTGTCAGAGCGGCGGGGGCGGGGGCCGGTGGCCGCGCTGGAAGACCAGTTCGGTCCAGGTCACGTCCGTACGGGCGTGCAGGTCGGACCGCTCGCCCTGGTGGAGGAGGTGGAGGCCGTGGGCTTCCGCCTGGGCGGTGGTGTGGTCGGGCGGGAGGTCGAACATGCGGCGGCCGGGCGGGACGGGGCCGTGGCGCAGGGTGAGGGCGAGGCGGGCGCCGGGGGCGAGGAGGCGGGCCACGGCCTGCAGGGCGGGCGGGCGTTCGGCGGGGGTGAGGTGCATCCACACGGCGGTGATCAGGACGAGGTCGTACTGCTCGCCCCGGGCGGTCAGCTCGGGCAGGTCGGGCAGGGCGTCGGCGATCCAGCGGATGCCAGCGCGGGGGTGCAGGCGGGCACCGACGGCGCGTAGTTCGGGGGTCGGTTCGACGGCGGTGACCCGGTGGCCGAGGGCGGCGAGGGCGGCCGCGTCACGGCCGGTGCCGGCGCCGATGTCGAGGACGGCGGCGGGCGCGGCCGGGTAGAGGTGCAGCAGGGAGCGGTGGACCTCGGCGAAGTCCACGCTCTCGTACTGGACGGCGAGTTGTTCCGCTGCCTCGCCGTAGCCGACCGTCCCCGGCGGGCGCTCCGAGTCGGCGGGGCGTATCGGTTCGGCGGGGCGCATCGGTTCAGCGGGGCGCATCGGTTCGGCAGAGCGTATCGATTCGGCGGATCGCATTCGGCTCCTCATTCGGATTCCCGGACGACGACGGCGTCCCCCGCGGCGGCCGCGCCGGCGAAGAAGTCCCGCAGGTCGCGCAGGTCGTTGACGACGCGGGCGGCCCAGGACTCGGACCAGGGCGGTTCGGAGTCGAGCTGGGCGACCCGCCGGGCGAGCACCGTGTCCTGCTGGCGGACGAGTTCGCCGAGCGCCGAGTCGCGCAGGAAGGTGAAGGCGGCGGCGACCTGGTCGGGCCGCAGCACCGGCATCCCGGCCCCGGTGTCACGGCGGGTGCCGCCGTAGACGGGGAGCCGGGCGGCCGGGTCGGGGTGGAGGCCGTTCTCTGTGAGGGCGAGTTCCATCAGGACGGCGGTCCGCCGTACGCCGAGGGCGAGTCCGGCGGCGACCAGCCGGTCGTACCGGACGTCGCGGCTCCGGGGCACGAGTTCGCCGAGTTCCTCGGGCGAACAGGCGTCCACGGCCTGGCCTGGCAGGCGGCGCCAGAAGTGATCCACGCTCACCCGGAAAGCGTAGCGAACCCGACGGCCGGGCGATCAGTGGCTCAGGCTTCGCCGGGGTGCCAACTCGGCCATTCCCAGGGGTGGTCGGCCCAGTGCACCTTGACGGGGTCGTGCGGGTCGAGGTCGGGGAAGAGCTGGTGGATGCGGGGTTCGAACTCCTCGGGGGCGAGGGGCTCCCAGCCGCGGCCTTCGAGGTGGACCAGGCGGTAGCGGCTGTCGGCCCGGAACTCGGCCACCTCGACCAGGTGTGCGGACGTGCTGTTGGTCTCCATGACCCCCAGCATGTGGGTCGGCGGCAATCAGCGCCCGTCCAGACCCCTCTTCCGGGTCATGTCCCGTGGTCGGCGCGCTCGTTGAGCACGGAAAGGTACGGCGGGGGCGGCGCTGGAAGGACGAGCACATGACTGGGCAGCCCACCGGAGGACAGTGGCAGTGGCCGTCGAACGCCTGGCAGCCACCTCCCGTCCCCCTCCCGATCCCGTCGCAGGCGGAGCCGTTCCGGGCGCAGCCCTCGTCGGCGGGCCCCTCGCAGGCCGGACCCCCGCAGGCCGGGCCCCCGCAGGCGGTTCCGCCGCCCGGCGGCACGCCTCCGCCGTTGCACCGGTCGCGGAGGGCCCGGGTGGTGGCGGCCGGCGGGACGCTGGTGGTGCTGGCCGCGTTGCTGGTGATGTGCGGTCCGGGGTCGGGTGACGACGTCCGGGTGGTGGCCCTGCCGGAGGCCTCGCCGTCGGCCACGCCGTCCGGCCTGTTGCCGCTCGCTCCGCCGGCCGGCACGCCCTCGCCGTCCCCCGGCCCCTCCCCCGCGCCGGGGGGCGCCCCGGCCCTGCCGGGCGGTGACCCGGCCACGGCCACGGCGGCGGCAGCCGCGGGCAGCGGGGCGGACCATAGCGGAGCCCCGCACGCCTCGGCCTCGCCGCACTCCAAGGGGGGTCGCAGCCCGCGGCCGAGCCCGTCCGGCCGCCCGGCACCGAACGCGGGCCCGGGGGCGCCGGGGCTGCCCTCGCTCGGTCAGGGGACGATCTGCGACCAGGCGGAGCGGATGGGCCGCTGGCCGGCCGGTTCCGAGCAGGCCCGGCTCTGCCGCGGCGTCTACGGCTGACCGGAACCCGACGCCCGCACGTCCACCCACCCTCACGTCCACCCTCACGTCCCCACGCACCCACTCACACCCGCACGAGCGCATTACCACGGCAGGCCCGCGCCCGCCCCCGGAACGCCGGTAGTTCCCGAGGATCGGTGCCCTGCGGGGTGGCGGGCCCGGCAGTGCACGGCCCGGTGCACCAGCATGGTCGGCGAGAGGGCCGTCGGGAATCAACGGTGCGGTGGGTGCGAGGAGTTGCTCGGATGCAGATGCTGGCTGCATGCCTGTGGGGGCTCGGTGGTGCGGCTGCCATCGAGGCGTGGACCCTCCACGAGCGGATCAACTCCGTGGGCGGCTTCCCGTGGACGTACCGGGGGCAGATGAAGCTGGCTCCGTACGTGGTGGCGGTGGCGATCCGGCTGAGCGTCGGGGTGATCGTGACGGCGGCGTCCACCGCCTCGAACCAGGTGGCGGGCCCGGTGGGGGCGTTGGCGATCGGCATCGCGGCGCCGCAGATCCTGCAGCAGATGTTCGCGCGCGGCCCGTCGCGCGCGGACCTCCCCTCGCCACCACGGGGGGCCGAGCCGAGGTCCGGGCCAGGCTCCGGGCCGCGTTCCGGGCCGGGCTCCGAGCCGAGGTCCGGGCCCCGGCCCGGACCGCTCCGGACCCCGATCGTGCCCCGGGTGGACGGCAGGGTGAACGACAGCGTGAACGGCAGACTGGACGGCAGGTACGGCCCCGCCGACGGGGCCGACCAGCGGAGGAGGCGTCGTGGCCGGTGATTCCGTACGGGACGGACGGGGGTCGGCGGCCGGCCGGGCCCAGGAGCCGCCGGGCGAGGGCTTCCGGACCTGGCTGCGGGCCGCCCTGGCCTTCGAGCCGCTCCGGGTGCCGGGCCCGGGCGCGGTGCTCCACAACGCCGAGCTGGCCGGCGCCGACCTGTCCGGGGCCGACCTGCGGGCGGCGGACCTGACGGGCGCGAGCCTGGCCGGCGCGCGGCTCCACGACGTGGACCTGAGCTCGGCGATCATGACCGACATCAACCTCTGCCAGGCCGAACTGTGGCGCGCCGACCTGTCGGACGCGACGCTGGACGACGCGAACCTGTACGCCGCCGACCTGTCCGGCGCCAACCTGGTGCGGGCCCAGCTCTTCAACGCCCACCTGGCGGGCGCCCGGCTCCGCGACACCCGGCTGCCGGAGTCCGACCTGCGCTACGCCCTGCTCACCGGCGCCGCCATGGACGGGGCGGACCTGCGCCGGGCCCAGCTGTGCGGGGCGGTGCTGGCCGGGGCGACGCTGCGCGGCGGCGCCCTGGCCAGGGCCGACCTGAGCCAGGCGTACATCACCTCGGCGGACCTCACCGGCGCCGACCTGTCCCGCGCGACCCTGGAGCACGCCTGCCTCGCGGCCGCCGTCCTGGTCGACGGGGACTTCACGGGCGCCGGCCTGGCCCACGCCGATCTGACCGACGCGGACCTGACCGGCGCCCGGCTGGACGGCGCCGATCTGATCGGCGTCAGCTGGTCGCTGCGGACGGAGTGGCCCGCCCACCTCTACATGGACATCCGCAGCCGCTCCGAGGAGGTGGGGCCGGGGGTGTTCCGGATCGTCGGGGCGGACTCCCGCCTGGGGGAGCTGCCCCGCGAGCCGGTGCTGACCTGAGCCCGCGGGGCAGTGCTGGCCTGAGCCCGCAGGGCAGGGCGGGCAGTGCACCTCCCCCCGCCCCACCCTCACGGCGCGCCCAGCACCCCCTTGTCGATCCGCGGCGCCAGCACCCGGGCGAGGGTGTCCGTGATGTGCCCGGTGTCCCGGTAGAGCACCACGCCCTCCAGCACGGCCGGGCAGCTCGCCCCGCTGCCCGGGCAGAGCAGCGGCCCGAGGTCGAGGGTGCGCACGCCGTACCGGGCCGCGAGGCCGCCGTCGAGCATCGGGTCGGGCTCGAAGGCGGTGTCGCGCGGGAAGAAGCAGGCGTCGGAGCGGCCGTCGGAGGCGGCCAGGCAGGTGGGGATGTCCTTGCCCGGCATCGGGGTGTCGCCCAGGTAGGCGAGCGGGGCGCCGAGCGCGGTGAGGCGGTCGAGGGTGCGGGTCCAGCCCTCGGTGCGTTCCTCCTGGCTGCCGTAGCGGTTGAGGCCGGCCATCAGGACCAGCCGGGGCTTGGGCCCGGAGGTGAGCCGGGTGAGGGTGTTCTCGCGCCAGCGGTCGCACTCGTCGAAGGTGCGGCCGAGGACGTTGTTGCGCACGGTCAGGGTGGCCAGCGGGCAGCCGGGCTTGACCAGCACCTCCAGGGCCCAGTGCCGCTGCTCGGCGAGGGCGAGCCCGGCGGAGATCCACTGCCCGGCGTGCGAGTCGCCGAGCAGCACGATCCGGTCGGGGCTGTCCTGGTTGCCGAAGAGGCAGCGGGGGCTGCTGTCGGCGTTGAGCGGGATCTCGCAGCCCTTGCCGGGCGGGAAGTCCTCCCGGGCGCGGGCGAGCGAGGGGGTGAGGCCGAGCACCCGGGCGCCGGGGGCGAGCAGGGCGGGCCCGTCCACGGCTCCGGCGGGGGCGACGGTCGCGGTGTCCGCGGTGCCGCCGAGCGCGCGGACGGTGCCGCCGCCGAGGGTGAGCGCGGCGATCAGCGGGATGACGAGCGCGCTGGCGCCGACGGCGAGGCCGCGCCGGGGCGCCGGGGTGCTGCCGTACCGCAGGGGCTGTTCGACGAGCCGCAGGGTGAGCCAGGCGGGCAGCGCGCTGGCGGCGGTCAGGGCGAGCAGCACCGGCCAGGTCAGCTGGCCGTACCGGGCCTGGGCGGTGGTCAGCACCGGCCAGTGCCACAGGTACCAGGCGTACGAGAGGCGTCCGGCGGCCCGCAGCGGGCGGCTGGCGAGGACGCCGCCGACGATCCGGTCGGCGGGGGCGGCGAGCAGCAGGGCCGCGGTGCCGAGGACGGGCAGCAGGGCGGCCGCGCCGGGGAAGGGGGTGGTGCGGTCGTACAGGAAGACCGAAGCGAGCACGGCCGCCAGGCCGGCCCAGCCGACCAGCCGCAGCACCCGGGTCACCGCCCGCCCGGAGCCGCGCCCACCGACGGGGGCGGGGACGAGGTCACGACCGGCGGTACGGCCCGCGGTTCGGGCGGCGAGGGCGCTGCCCAGCAGGGCGGCGCAGGCTCCGGCGGCGAACTCCCAGAGCCGGCTGCCGGTGGAGAAGTAGGCGAGCGGCGCCGAGGTCGCCGTCCAGCGCAGGCAGAGCGCCAGCGAGGCCCCGCCGACGGCCAGGGTGGCGAGGGTGATCGCCAGGGTCCGGCGGCGCCCGTGCAGGTAGCGGGCGAGGCCGAGCAGCAGGACGCCCCAGAGCAGGTAGAACTGGTTCTCCACGCCGAGGGACCAGAAGTGCTGGAGCGGGCTGGGGTCGTGTTCGGCGGCGAGGTAGTCGGTCTGCTGGCCGACGAAGCGCCAGTTGGCGAACTGGCCGGCGGAGGCGATCAGGTCGTGGGCGAGGTCGGTGCCGCGCAGCGGGTCGAGCAGCGCGCCGCCGGCGGCGGCGGTCGCGACCAGGACGGTGGCGGCGGCGGGCAGGATGCGGCGGGCGCGGCGGGCGGCGAAGTCCCACAGGCCGATCGGGCGGCCGGTGAGCAGACCGGTGATCAGGAAGCCGGAGATGACGAAGAAGACGTCGACGCCGACGAAGCCGCCGGTCGGGCCGGGGACGGCCGCGTGGTAGGCCAGGACGGAGAGCACGGCGATGCCGCGCAGTCCCTCGATGTCGGGACGGAAGGCGGCACGGCGGCGGGGCTCACCCGTCGACGCGACGGTGCCGGAGGCGGTGCCGGTGCCGGTGCCGGAGGCGGAATCGGAGTCGGACGGAGAGGCGGAGGTCGAGGTGGTTCCGGCGGCAGCGGCCTGCCGGTCCACCCGGACGACTCCGGGCAGCAGTTCGTCCGAGGACGCGGACGACGTCGGTGGTGGTACGGCCGTTGACACGGCGGTGCTCCTTGCTGGGCTGGCAGCGGTGGTCGGGCCCGCCGGGCCGATGGGGCGGCCGGGCGGCGGGGGTCCGCGCCGGTGGGGCGACGCGCAAGGAAACGCAACGGGGAAGAGCGGGGAAGGGCAGAGGGACCAGGCGGAGGGAACCGGGCGCAGGACCCGGGTGAAGGGCCCGGGCGGTCAGAAGATCAGCGGGTCGGCCCAGCCGGAGGCGAGCACCCCGCAGAGCAGCAGCACGGCGGTGACGGCGACGGCTTCCGCCCGGCCGAAGCCGAGGTCGGGTCCGAGTCCGGTGCGGCGCCGCGCCGGTGCGGCGACCTCTCCGACGGCGGCGCCCTTGCCGCCGTCCGCGGCCCGCGCGGCCCGGCCCGTGCCGAGCAGCGGCCACAGCGACCTGATCAGCGGGATCATGGTGTACGCGGTGAGCCCGAGCAGCGCGGCGAGCGCCCAGAAGGGCCGCCAGCCGTACTCCAGCCCGGCGCGCACCAGGCCGGCCGCGCCCGCGAGGATGACGAGGCCGAGCCAGCCGACGCCGAGTCGGGCGACACTGCGGGCCAGGGCGGTTCCGCCGGAGACGGCGCCGGTGGGCACCCAGTCGGCGGAACGGCGGCGCAGCGCGTGCGCGATGGCGATCACGTGGCAGAGCCCGCCCAGGAGTTGGACCCGGGTGACCTCGAAGCGCCAGCGGGTGCGGGACATCGCGGGCAGCAGCACCAGGGCGACCCAGATCGGCGGCAGGAAGGGCAGGACCTGCCAGGGCTGGATCTCCTCGGGGGCGAAGAACAGCATGATCAGCGCGGGCAGCGGCACGGCGAACACGTTCACCGCGCTGGTGACGTAGCCGAGGATGCCGTTCCAGAAGCACAGCCGGGCCGAGCGGGGGAGCGGGCCGCTGCGGAAGTCCGGGTCGCGGACGAGGGCGAGCGAGCCGAGGCACCAGCGGTACTGCTGGCTGATGAAGGCGGGCAGGCCGGTGGGCGACATGCCCTTGGCGACCAGCGCGGGGACGTACCGGGTGCTCCAGCCGGCCCGGGCGAGGGCGAGGCCGGTGTAGAGGTCCTCGCTGTGGTCGATCTCGGCGAAGCCGCCGATCCGTTGCAGGGCGGCGCGTCGGTAGAGCGCGTTGGTGCCGCAGCAGACGGTGCCGTCCTGGGCGTCCCGGGAGGGCTGGATCCAGCGGTAGAAGATCTCCTGGGTCGCTCCGGCGGCGCGTTCGAGCCAGGACATGTCGGCGTCCGTGTCGAAGCACTGCGGGCTCTGCACGATGCCGACCTCGGGGTTGTCGAGGTAGGGCACCAGGTGGTGCAGGAAGTCGGGGCGGGGGCAGAAGTCGGCGTCGAGGACGGCGATGACCTCGCCGGTGCCCTCGGCCAGGCCGTGGTTGAGGTTGCCGGCCTTCTTGAAGCGGCCGCGGTCGGGGCGGGCGCGGTACTGGAAGCCGTAGGAGCGGGCGAGTTCGCGCACCTCGGGGCGGTCGGCGTCGTCGAGGACCAGCACGGTCAGTTCACCGGGCCACTGGACGGCGGCGGTGTGCCGGTAGGCGTTGTCGAGGACGGCGAGCGGTTCGCCGGCGGTGGGCAGCAGCAGGTCCACGCTCGGGTGGCGGGCGGGGCTCCAGGCGCGCAGCAGCAGGTCGTGCGAGTCGCGGGTGAAGCGGCGGGCCCGCTGGCCGTCGGTGAGCGAGAGCAGCCAGGTGGCGGCGTTGAGCACGGTGAGCACCAGGAACGGCCAGAGCAGCGGCTTGCTGAGGGCGAACAGGCCGAGGGTGGCGGTGGCTCCCGCGTAGGAGAGGGTGGCGCAGAGCAGCACCCAGCGGCGCTGCGGGCCGAAGTACCAGTAGAGCTCCTGGTCGTCGGGCGGGCTGGGGAGTCGGAGGTCGGGGTCCGCGGGCGTCCGGCGCGGACCGGTCTCGGGTGCGGACATGGCGGTGCCATGGAGTACGGGCATGCGGAAATGGCCCCCCTGGGCATCGGACGGAACTTCGCCGTACGTCCTCAGCCTCTCACATTGGTCTGGACCAATCATGAACGAGGTATGACATCTCCGCATCGCCCCAGCTCAGCGACTTGACGTTGCATCAGTAGGACGACAGACCATCAAACGATCAACAAATCGCCCTTCGCCAAGCCCCGTCGAACCCGCCCCTACAGCTCCTTGATCAGCTGCTCGAACCGGAGGTCCGGACGGCGCGGGACGCCGAAGCGCTCGTCGCCGTACGGGAACGGGCTGTACACGCCGGTACGGCGGAAGCCGCGGCGCTCGTACCAGGCGATCAGCTCCGCGCGCTGCTCGATGACGGTCATCTCCATCGTGCCGACCCCCCACTCCTCGCCGGCCAGCCGCTCCGCCTCGGCCAGCACCAGCCGCCCGATCCCGCCGCCCTGGAGGCCCGGGCGCACCGAGAACATGCCGAAGTAGGCCCGCTCGCCCCGCCGTTCCAACTGGCAGCAGGCCAGCAGCTCACCGTCGCGCTCGGCCAGCAGCACCAGTCCCTCGGCGTGGCCGACGGCCTCCGCCACCCCCTCGGCGTCGGTGCGCTGCCCGCCCAGCAGGTCCGCCTCGGTGGTCCAGCCGGCCTTGCTGGCCTCACCCCGGTAGGCGGACTCGACCAGCTCGACCAGCGCCGGGACGTCGGCGGGGGTCGCGGGACGGAAGGTCAGTTCACCGGCGGTCCTGGCGGCGGTCTCGGGCATGGCGCTACCTCGTTCTCGTGACGGTCGGCGTTCTGGTGAATGTCGACTTTTATGCATCGTGCCACATCGCCCCCCTGCCCCGGACGCAGGCACCTGGCGCAGCTGGCGGGTACATGGCTAACCTGCTCCCCGGTCGGTCCAACCACCGGCCGCACCAAGCCCGTTGGGCCATTCGCACCGGAACCAGACACCGGAACCAGAGGAGTGCCCATGCCCCGCTCTTCCCGCTCCGCCCGCCCCACCGGTACCAGCAGAAGACCCACGACCCGCCGTCGGCTCACCGCACTGGCCGCACTCGCCGCCGCGACCGCCCTGGTCACCGGCGTCACCGCGCCCGCCTACGCGGCCGACCCCGCCCCTCTCGCCCCCACCGGCCCCGCCCTCACCCCCACCCCCGAGGCCCGCCCGGCCTTCCACCCCGACCGCGACTTCGCCGGCTCCACCGTCGCCGCCCACGAGGGCCGCACCGGTGCGTCGCCGCTGCCCGCCCTCGCCGCCACCCAGACCCCCGGGCTGGACGTCGCCAGCTACCAGGGCAACGTCGACTGGTCCACGGCGGCGGCCAACGGCGCCCAGTTCGCCTACGTCAAGGCCACCGAGGGCACCAGCTACACCAACCCGTACTTCGCCCAGCAGTACAACGGCTCGTACAACGCCGGACTGATCCGCGGCGCCTACCACTTCGCGCTGCCGAACAACTCCTCCGGCTCCGCCCAGGCCAACTGGTTCGTCGACCACGGCGGCGGCTGGTCCGCCGACGGCGCGACCCTGCCGCCCGCCCTCGACATCGAGTACAACCCGTACGGTGCCAGCTGCTACGGCCTCGGCCAGAGCGCCATGGTCAGCTGGATCCGGGACTTCTCCACCACCGTCCGCAACCGCACCGGGCGCTACCCCACCCTCTACACCACGACCAACTGGTGGGCGAGTTGCACCGGCAACTACGGCGGCTTCGGCGCCACCAACCCGCTCTGGATCGCCCGCTACTCCTCCACCGCCGGCACCCTGCCGAACGGCTGGGGCTACCAGACCTTCTGGCAGTACGCCGACTCCGGCACCTTCCCCGGTGACCAGGACCTCTTCAACGGCGCCGCCGACCGGCTGAGCGCTCTCGCCCTGGGCTGACCGGGAACACCGCTGCTCCCCGCACCGGACCGACGGCGCGGGGAGCAGCGGGCCCTGCCAGGGCGGGCCCTGCCAGGACGGGCCTGCCAGGGCGGCCCTACCAGGGCGGCCCTGCCAGGGCGGCGGGCCGGACGACGCCGGGCTCAGCGGTCGGTGAGCTCCGGCGCGAACACCGTGCCCAGCGGCTCCGGCCCCACGTACTGCTGGCAGTTGCACTGCCGCGGCTCGTAGCTCACCGGGCGCCGGTCGGCGTCCCAGCCGGTGGGCGCCTCGACCACCTCGTGGCAGCGGCCCTGCTTGTCGTGCTTGGCCAGGTGGTGGGTGCAGCCGCAGACCGGCTCCGGCGGGCGGCCGGCCGCCTCCAGGGCGACCCGCTGCCGCTCCTTCGCCTCCAGCACCTCCAGCTTGCGCTGGTGGCGGTTCTTCAGCGCCCTGCGGGCGAAATCCGAGCCGCCGTAGATCACCATCGGCAGCAGCCACCAGAGGTCCCACAACCGGTCCATCGACATCCCCCCGAGTGACGCGTTCTCCGAGCCCCCAGCATACGACTGACCAGCGGGAACGGGACCCTCCGGGTCAGTGGTCGACCGGCTCGGCGGATGACGGGCAGCACCGGCTCAGCGGATGACGGGCAGCACCGGCTCCGAAGCACGGCCCGCCGCCGCCTCGATGAAGGCCACCGGGTCGGCGACCTCGGCCAGCAGCCCGCGGGTGAACCGCAGCGCCCCCTCGGCCGGGGCGGGGCCGCCGACGGCCGCGACCAGGTCCAGCAGGTGGACGGTCGCCTCCATCAGCGCCACCTCGCCGAGCGCCCCGACCGTGACGCTGCCGAGCAGCGGGTGCGCCACCACGGTGCTCGGCGGCAGGTCCGCGAGTCCGGCCAGGGCCTCCGGGCCCTCGGTGCCGAACCGGGCGATCAGCGCCGCCGGTTCGCTCGCCCTGGCCGCTTCCCTGGCCAGCTCGGCGACCTGTCCGGCGGCGGTGTGGGCGAGCCCGCCCGGCCGGTTGAAGGTCCGCAGGACGTCCGCCCCGCAGGTCAGTTCGGCCGGACCGTCCAGGACGGCCCCGCGCAGTCCGGTGAACATCTCCGGCACCGGTGCCACGTGCGCGTACAGGTCCCGTACGGTCCACTCGGTCAGCCGGGTCGGCCGGTCCCAGTCGGTCGCCCCGAGGGCCGCGCCGCGTTCCGCCCAGGACCGCCAGGCCTCGGCCAACAGCTCGCGCACGTGGTCGTTCTGACTGGTCATCGGGGGCCTCCTCGAAACGGTGTCCACGGAGTGCCCCACGCTACCCGCCCTCACCGGAGAAACCACTTGCACCCCCGGCACCCCGCCCGCCACCATCACCGCATGACCACCGCACCCGCCCGCCCGCTGCCCGTGACCGCCGCCGCCCGCCCGGCCGCCGGTCAGCAGCAGCAGCCCGGCCACCCCCGGAGGCCCGACCGCGCCCTCGCATGAGGGCCGCGCTGGTCGCGGGGCTGCTCGCCGGGTGGGGCGTCGCCGTCCCGGTGGGGGCCGTCGGGGCCTACCTGGTGGCGCTCAGCGCCCGGACCTCGCTGCGCACCGGGGCCTGCGCCGCCCTCGGCGTGGCCACCGCGGACGGGCTGTACGCCGTGCTGGCCGCCCTCGGCGGCAGCGGCCTCGCGCCGCTGCTGGCGCCGGTGGCCACGCCGCTGCGGATCGTCTCCGCCCTCGTCCTGCTCGCCCTGGCCGTCCGCACCGCCGCCACCGCCCTGCGCACCCCCGGCTCCGCCGCCCTGGCGGCCCAGACCCCGCCCGGCCCCGCCCGGGCCTTCCTGACCCTGCTCGGGATCACCCTGCTCAACCCGCTGACGGTGCTCTACTTCGCCGCCCTGGTCCTGGGCGACGGCCCCGGCAGCCCGACGGGTCCGCTCGCCGGCACGGTCTTCACCCTCGCCGTGTTCGCCGCCTCGGCGAGCTGGCAACTGCTGCTCGCCCTCGGCGGCGCCCTGCTCGGCCGGGCCCTGACCGGGGCCCGCGGCCGCCGGTGGACCGCCCTGGGCTCGGCCGCGCCGGTGGGCTGGCTCGCCGTCCGGCTGCTGCTGCAATGACCCGACCCGGCCGCACCGGGCCCTACCCAGCCGCACCAGGCCCCACCGGGCCACACCCGGTCACCGGTTGCGCTCCGTCACCGACCGGGGCACGACCGGGGCCTGTTTTCCGGCTATTCGTCCCTTGTATCCTGGTTCTGTATCCGCTGTGTAACCTGCGACCTGCCCGGCCCCGGCCCCCTCCGGCCCCGCCGCCCGGGCACGGCCGACGGCCCGGCGGCACCGACTCGGAGGAGTTCGGAGGAGTGCGGACATGGCTGAGCGGGACGGCCCCGAGAAGCGCGGACGCCTGAGTCGCCCCCTGGTGCTGGACGCCGCCGTCGCCC
The DNA here is from genome assembly GCF_042738155.1 of Kitasatospora sp. NPDC059088. Taxonomy (NCBI): domain Bacteria; kingdom Bacillati; phylum Actinomycetota; class Actinomycetes; order Kitasatosporales; family Streptomycetaceae; genus Kitasatospora; species Kitasatospora sp. NPDC059088. Next base: position 63,878 of record NZ_JBHYGR010000027.1, read on the forward strand.
TGGTGGACCGCGAGGGGCTCGGCGCGCTGACCATGCGCAGGCTGGCGGCGGAGCTGGGCGTCGAGTCGATGGCCCTGTACCGCTACACCCCCGGCAAGGAAGCCCTGCTGGACGGCCTGACCGAGGCCTACTTCACCGAGATCAACACCCAGCTGCGCACCGGCGTCGGCGGCGGCCACGAGCACGGCTGGCGGACGGAGCTGCGCCGGATCGCCCAGGCCTTCGCCGTCGTGGCGCACGCCCACCCCGAGATCCTGCCGCTGGTCGCCACCCGCCCGCTGGCCGTCCCGGTGTCCCGCCGCCCGGCGCCGGCCCTCGCCCTCACCGAGCACATCCTGGCGGTGCTCGCCCGGGCCGGTTTCGACGACACCACCGCGCTGACGATCTACCGCACCTTCGTGGCCTGGAACCTGGGCTCCCTGCTGGTGGACAAGCGCCAGGTGGTCGACAACCCGGACGAGCCGGACCCGGTGCTGCGCCTCGGCCTGCACCGGCTGCCCGCGGCCGACTACCCGCGGCTGCGCGCGCTGGTCCCCCGCTTCGCCGACTTCGACGACCGGGCCGAGATGCTGGCCGGCCTGGACCGCCTGCTGGACGGGATGCCGGAGCCGCCCCTTGACGACTTCTACGGCGAAGGCGGATCCTGAGGATACGAGGTACACGTCGGACATATCCGTACGAATCCCCCGAGGTCGTCATGTCCGCCGTCCCCATCACACCCCCCACCCCACCCCGGCCCGACATCCTCAGGCTCCGCGTCACCGCCCGGGACGCCGACACCCTGCGCGCCCTGCTGCGCGAGGTCCGCCCCGACACCGGCGGCCGCCCGCGGCAGGAGTCCGACGGCAGCGTCGGCATCGACGTCTACGCCCCGGAGAACCGGGTCGCCGCGCTCGAACGCGAGGGCGTCACCGTCACGCGGACCGGCAACGCCAGCGAGCACGGCCGGGCCGCCCAGGCCGAGGTCGGCACCGGCGACCGCTACGCCGCCGACGACGCCGTCCCGCACGGCCTGGCCGCCAAGCTCGCCGGCTGAACCGGGAGGCCCGTCATGTCCTACCTGAACATCACCGAGGTCGAGTCCGCCGTGACCAGCCTGGCCGCGTCCTACCCCGGTTCCGCCCAGCTGATCACCCTCCCCGAACCGTCCGTCGAGGGCCGCACCTCCCACGCCCTGCAGATCGGCCGCCCCTCGCGCATCCCCAAGGACGCCGTGATGCTGATCGGCGGCGTGCACGCCCGAGAGTGGGGCAGCTGCGAGATCCTCGTCCACTTCGCCGCCGACCTGTTGGAGGCCTTCCGGACCGGCACCGGCCTGGGGTACGGCTCCACCACCATCACGGCCCAACAGGTGCAGGACCTGCTGCTCCGGCTCGACCTGGTGGTCCTCCCCCTGGTCAACCCGGACGGCCGGCTGTACAGCCAGACCGTCGACCCGATGTGGCGCAAGAACCGCAACCCGGCCAACTCCGGCGGCAGTTCGAACCCGGACTGCATCGGCGTCGACCTCAACCGCAACTACGACTTCCTCTTCGACTTCACCACCGCCTTCGCGCCGACCGCCACCCCCCAGGTATCCACCTCCCCGTGCGACCAGCAGGTGTACGAGGGCCCGAGCGCCTTCTCCGAGCCCGAGACCCGCAACGTCCGCTGGCTGCTGGACCACTACCCGGGGACGCGGTGGTTCGTCGACGTGCACAGCTACTCCCAGGACATGCTCTACAACTGGGGCGACGACGAGAACCAGTCCGGGGACCCGGACATGAACTTCCGCAACACCTCCTACGACGGCAAGCGCGGACTGCCCGGCGACACCGCGTACGCCGAGTACATCCCCAAGGACGACGTCGACACCGCCCTCGAACTCGCCACCGCCTTCTGCCGGGGCGTCCAGGGCGTGCGCGGCACCGCCTACACGCCGCTGACCGGGTTCCACCTCTACCCGACCAGCGGGACCAGCGACGACTACGTCTTCTCCCGCCACTTCGTCGACCCCGCCCAGGGCAAGGTGCTCGGCTTCACCGTCGAGTGGGGCAAGGAGTTCCACCCGGCGTGGGCGGAGATGGAGCGGATCGTCCTCGACGTGGACGCCGGGCTGGTGGAGTTCTGCCTGGCCACCGCCTGACGGCCCTCCCCCGGCAATCCTCCGGAGCCACCGTGCCCGACAGCAGGGCGCCCCCCCCCCCCCGGGGGGGGGGGGGCCCGGGGGGTGGGGGTGTTCCCGGGCGAGGCCCCCGCAGAACCCTGTGGATTAAACA
>NZ_JBHYGR010000027.1:66145-83320 GCF_042738155.1 Kitasatospora sp. NPDC059088
GGGGGGGGGGGGGGGGTGGGGGGCTGCGCGCGCCCCCCCCGCGCCCCCCCCCCCCCCGCCCACCCCCCCGCCCCCCCGGCCCGCCCCCCGCCGCCCCCCCCCCCCGCGGGGGGGGCGGCGCGCCTTGGCGTTGGCGTTGTACGCCTACGAGGCACACGTACTCCGTATACGATTCTGCTCGCCGTCCGGAGCCCGGTCAAGCCCGTGCCCCCGTCGGGCCCGTGCCCCGGTCAGACCCGGGCGCCGAGCATCCGCAGCACCAACTCGCCGTAGCGGCGGCCGAGTTCCTCCGGCGTGCCGGAGGAGCGCTCGGTGTACCAGCGGGAGACGTCGATGCCCAGCGAGGTGACCGCGCGGGCCGCCGTACGCACCTCCGAGACCTCGAACTCCCCGGCCGCCACACCCGCTTCGATCAGCGCGCTGACCTCGCGCTCGATGTCCAGGCGCAGCGCAGCGACCTGGGCGTAGGCGTCCTCGGGCAGGGCGTGCAGCTCGTAGTTGACCACCCGGCCGACCGTCCGGGCCCGGGCGTGCCAGGCGGTGAACTGCTCGACCACGCGCCGCATCCGCTCGGCCGGGCCGCCCTCCCCGGCCGCCGCCTCCCGGACCAGGGTGAGGGTGGCGGCGTGGCCGGCCCGGCTGATCTCGGCGAGCAGGGCGGCCTTGGACTGGTAGTGGATGTACAGCGCGGCGGGGCTCATGCCCGCCGCGGTGGCGATGTCCCGGGTGGTGGTGGCGTGGAAGCCGCGCTCCGCGAACGACTCGACGGCCGCCTGGAGCAGCCGGTACGCCGCCTCGGGGCGGGTGTCGGCGCCCGGCATGGTCGGCCAGAGGTCGGCGATGGGCGTGCTGGTCATGGCGCCATCCTCCCAGAGAAGTCGTACAGGCATTCCCGCTGGCCGCTCCGGTGCGGCCCGGCGGACTGTTGACAGGCTCTCGCACCGACAGCATGCTGAGCAAGCGCTTAGTCAGCACTCCAGAGCAGACCGGAAAGGCAGGACCCTCCGTGGTGCACTCCTTCAAGGGCCGGGTGGCCGTCGTGACCGGATCGAGCCGGGGCATCGGCCTCGGCATCGCCCGCGAACTGGTCGACCGCGGCGCCAAGGTCTGCCTGACCGCCCGCAACCCCGAGCCGCTCGCCGAGGCCGTCCGCGACCTGGGCGGCCCGGACAACGCGATCGCGGTCGCCGGCAAGGCCGACGACCCGGCCCACCAGGAGGAGGCGGTCGCCCGCACCCTGGAGGCCTTCGGACGGCTCGACCACCTGGTCAACAACACCGGCATCAACCCGATCTACGGGCCGGTCCTGGAGACCGACCCCGACGCGGCCGCCAAGATCTTCGCCGTCAACGTGCTCGGCCCGCTGGCCTGGACCCGCCGGGCCCACGCCGCCTGGATGGGCGAGCACGGCGGCTCGGTGGTCAACGTCGCCTCGGTCGCCGGCATCCGCGCCTCGCTCGGGATCGGCATGTACGGCATCAGCAAGGCCGCGCTGATCCGGCTCACCACCGAACTCGGCGCCGAGCTGGGCCCGCAGGGCATCCGGGTCAACGCCGTGGCCCCCGCCGTGGTGAAGACCAAGTTCGCCGAGGCGCTGTACGAGGGCCGGGAGGAGAAGGTCGTCAAGGCCTACCCGCTGGGCCGGCTCGGCGTCCCCGAGGACGTCGCGGGCGCGGTCGCCTTCCTGCTCTCCCCGGAGTCCGGCTGGATCACCGGCCAGACCCTGGTGGTGGACGGCGGAGTCACCCTCGGCGGTGGGCTGTGAGCGGCGCCCCCGCCGGACCGGCCGGGCCGAGCGGCGACCTGACCGGCCAGGGCGTCGTGGTGACCGGCGCCGGCCGGGGCATCGGCGCCGCGCTCGCCCGGGCCTTCGCCGCGGCCGGCGCCCGGGTGGTGGTCAACGACCTGGACGCCGACGCCGCCCGCACGGTCGCGAAGGAGTGCGGCGGCACCGCCCTCCCCGGGGACGCCGCCTCCGCCGAGGGCCTCGCCGCCCTCGTCGGGCGGGCCCGCGCGGAGCTCGGCGAGATCGACGTGTGGTGCGCCAACGCGGGCGTCGCCCCGATCGGCGGCGCCGACGCCCCCGCCGAGGCCTGGACGAGCGCCTTGGAGGTCAACGTCCTGGCCCACGTACGAGCGGCCGACCTGCTGCTCCCCCGCTGGCTGGAGCGCGGCCGGGGCCGCTTCCTGGCCACCGTCTCGGCCGCCGGGCTGCTCACCATGCTCGGCTCGGCCCCGTACGCGGTCAGCAAGCACGGCGCGCTCGCCTTCGCCGAGTGGCTCTCCGCCACCTACCGCCACCGCGGCGTCCGGGTGCACGCGCTCTGCCCCCAGGGGGTGCGCACCGACATGCTGGCCTCCACGGGCGCGGTCGGCGAGGCGCTGCTGGTGCCGACCGCCCTGGACCCGGCGGAGGTCGCCGAGGCGGCCCTGACGGCGCTGCGGGAGGAACGGTTCCTGATCCTGCCGCACCCCGAGGTCGCCGAGTACTACCGCGTCCGGGCCACCGAGCCGGACCGCTGGATCGCCGGGGTGAACCGGCTCCAGCAGGGGCTGGAGAAGGGCGGGGCGCTGTGAGGGCCTGGCAGGTCACCGAACTCGGCGAGCCGGCCGCGGTGCTGCGGCTCACCGAGGACGCCGCCCGGCCGGTGCCGGGCCCGGGGCAGCTGCTGGTCAAGGTCCGGGCGGCGGCGGTGAACTTCCCGGACGCGCTGATGGTGCGCGGGCACTACCAGGTCCGCCCGCCGCTGCCGTTCACCCCGGGTGTGGAGCTGTGCGGCGAGGTCGCGGACGGCGCCCGGCGCGGCGAGCGGCTGATCGGCATCCCGGTGCTGCCGCACGGCGCCTTCGCCGAGTACGCGCTGCTGGACGCCGCGGCCGCGTTCCCGGCGCCCGAGTCGCTGGACGACGCCGAGGCGGCGGCGCTGCACATCGGCCACCAGACCGCCTGGTTCGCCCTGCACCGCCGGGCCCGGCTGCGGGCCGGGGAGACCCTGCTGGTGCACGCGGCGGCCGGCGGGGTCGGCAGTGCGGCCGTCCAGCTCGGCCGGGCCGCCGGGGCCCGGGTGGTCGCCGTGGTCGGCGGCCCGGCCAAGGCCGAGGCGGCCCGGGCGCTCGGCGCCGACCTGGTGGTGGACCGGACGGCCGACGGCCCGGCCGGGGACTTCGTCGCCGCCGTCAAGGAGTTCACCGGCGGGCGCGGCGCGGACGTGGTCTTCGACCCGGTCGGCGGCGAGGCCTACACCGGCTCCACCCGGTGCGTGGCCTTCGAGGGCCGGATCGTGGTGGTGGGCTTCGCCGCCGGGCAGATCCCGGCCCCGGCGCTGAACCACGCCCTGGTGAAGAACTACACGATCCTCGGCCTGCACTGGGGCCTGTACAACACCCACGACCCGCGGGCCGTGCGCGCCGCCCACGACGCGCTGACCGAGCTCGCCGAACAGGGCGTGGTCCGGCCGCTGGTCAGCGCCCGGGTCCCGCTGGCGGAGGCCGCGGCGGCCGTCCAGCTGGTCGCCGACGGGCGCAGCACCGGGCGGATCGCCGTCCTGGGCGAGTAGCCCGACGGACGGCTGCACCGACGGACGGCTGCACCGACGGACGGCTGCACCGGCGAACGGCTCAACCGCCGCGCCGGGTGGACTCGTTCTCCTGGGCCAGCCGCCGCAGCGCGAGCAGCGCCGGCTCCAGGAGGACGGTCCGCAGCAGGGCCCGCTCGGCCTGTTCGAGCGGGTCGGCGTCCGGGTCGAGCTGGTCGAGGTCGAGGACGGCGGTCCGCTCGGCCAGTTCGGCGTAGCCGCGCAGGGTGGCGGGGTCGAGTGCGGCGCCGAGCGAGCGCAGGGTCTCCAGGGTCTCGCCGAGCGCGGCCCGGGCAGGGGCGTACTCGGAGACCTCCCAGCCGAGGGCGCCGATCAGCGCGTCCACCTCGGCGGCGCCGGGCGCCGGTTCAGGCGCCGGTTCGGGCGCCGGTCCGGGCGCTGGGGCGTCCTCGTCCACCGGCCGGGCCCCGAGCACCAGGCCGAGCACCTGGTGCCGCTCCCCCGCGTGCTCGGCCACCGCGCCGAGCACCTCCCGGGTGGCGCTGACGCTCAGCCCCCGCACCCCGATCAGCGCGCGCACCAGGCGCAGCCGCCGCAGGTGGCTCTCGTCGTACTCGGCCTGGGTGGCGGCGGTGGCCCGGCCGGGCGGCAGCAGGCCCTCGCGCAGGTAGTACTTGATGGTCGCGGTCGGGACCGCGCTGCGGCGGCTCAGTTCGGAGATGCGCACGGCGGACACCTCGGGCTTTCCTCTGGTCGGGCTTTCCCCTGGCATTTGGATACCAGCACTGTCTAACATAGATAGTGCCACTACCCAATGTGGCGCCCTCGCCGAGGAGAAGAGTCAGCCATGCCCACGCTGCCCTGGATCACCCCGAATCCGCCCGCCCCCGGCACCGGGGCGGTCGTCATGGCCTCCCGCTTCGAGGTCCACTCGCTCGCCGACGTCCCGCGGTTCTTCCTCCGCTCGCTCGCCGTCTGGCGCCAACTCCGCAACACCCCGGGCGCGTTGGGCGCCTCGCTGATCGCCCGGCCGCTCCGGCGGACCTTCTGGACGCTCTCCGCCTGGGAGAGCCGCGAAGCCCTGAACGCCTTCGCCGCCGCCGAACCCCACCGCAGCACCATGACCGGACTTCGCTCCACCATGCGGGAGTCCACCTTCACCTTCTGGGACACCCCGGTCGAGCGGCTGCCGATCGCCTGGCCGGACGCCCACGCCCGGATCGACGCCCAGCGCGCCGCCGACCGGGGCCCGGGAACTAGCGTCCCGCGATGACCTCCAGCGCCGGGCGTGGCGGGCGGCCCAGCAGCGCCGCCAGGTCGCCCGGCCCGCCCGGCCCGGCCAGGAAGCCGTGCGCGATCGCCGAGTAGGTGCCCACCGTCATCGGGACCTGGAAGTCGTGCAGCGCGTCCGAGGCCGCCAGCGCCGTCCGGGCCTGCGCGAGCCCGCCCGGACGGTACTCGGCGCCCAGCACCCCGGCCACCTCCGCACCGCCCACCGCCCGCTCCCCGACCAGCTCGTACGTCCGCCCCGCGTGCCCGGCGGGCGCCAGCGCCACCTTCGCCGCCGCCTCGGCCAGGTCCGCCCGCGCCACGGCCGCCAGCCGCCCCGCCCCCAGCGGCGCGGTGATCACCCCGTCGGGGCCGGGCGCGGCGATCGCGGCCAGCAGCTCCGCGTAGAGGCCGTTGCGCAGCACCGTCCAGCGCAGCGTGCCGGACTCGCGCAGCCGGCGCTCCGTCCAGCGGTGCGCCAGCGCGTACGGCAGGTGGTCGCCGTCGCCGGAGAGGCTGGTGTAGACGACGTGCTCGACGCCCGCCCGCTCCGCCGCCCCGATCGCCGCGCCGTGCCGGGCGATCACCACGTCGTCCTCCGCGGCGCCCGCCGAGATCAGCAGCAGGGTCCGGACCCCCGCGAAGGCCTCGGCGAGGGTCTCCGGCCGGTCGAAGTCCACCAGCCGGACGGGCACCCCGGCCTCCACCGCGCCGGGCGTCCGGCTCCCGGCGACGACGCCCTCGCGGGCGCCGAGCCGCTCCAGCACGAGGGTGCCGAGACCTCCGTTGACACCGGTGACGAGCAGCATGGTTCTCCTCCTGATGGCCGATCCTCGGGGACGGGACCATCCTCGGTAGCCTGGGCGTCCGGCGTAAGGAGGCACTTCCATGTCCGTAGGGCACAGCGCGGTAACCACCCCCCGCCCGGTCGTCTGGTGCGAGGACGACGTCGACTGCGGGATCCGCGACCTGCTGACCCGGCTCGGCGACAAGTGGTCCGTCCTCGCCGTGGTCGAACTCGCCGGGGGCGTACGGCGGTTCCGCGAGCTGCAGCGCGCCCTGCCGGGGATCTCGCAGCGGATGCTGACCCTGACGGTGCGCCGGCTGGAACGCGACGGGCTGGTCACCCGGACCGTCCACCCGACCGTCCCGCCCCAGGTGGAGTACGAGCTGACGGAGCTCGGCCACAGCCTGACCCACCTGGTGCGGGCGATGGCGGACTGGTCCTACGCCCACCACGACGCCATGCTCGCCTCGCGGCAGCGCTGGGACGAGGCCAATCCCGGCTCGGAGATCCGCTGAGGGGTCCGCCGTCGGCTACCGCTCGTACGTCAGCTCCGGGAAGCGGTCCGAGGGGCCGTCCAGCAGGTGGTCGTCGTGGCCGCGCAGCCAGCGGTCGAAGAAGGACGCCACGCAGGAGCGGGTGGCGAGCTCGGCACGGTCGGGGCGGACGTCGCCGACGTCCGCGGCCAGCACCTCCGGGGTGACGGCGCCCTGGCGGGCGAGCAGCGGGAGCAGGGACTGGGCGTCGGTGTAGGAGCCGTGCCGGGAGCCCTCCAGGGTGAGGTCGGCGTGCCAGCCGGTGCTGTGCTGCCACAGGGCGTCCCAGCCGGGCTGCCGGTGGTAGCTCCCGGAGTCGGACTCCCGGGTGCCCATCAGCAGGAACGGGCGGTCCAGGCCGTCCTCGACGAAGTCGGGCAGGAAGACACCGGTGCGGCCGTCGGGGCCGGGGAAGTGCAGCTGGCCGTCCAGGTCGACCGCGGCGGCGATCCGCGGGTCGTCGTGCATGGCCTGGAGGGCGGTGAAGCCGCCCGCCGAGTGGCCGACCATGCCGATCCGGTCCAGGTCCAGCGAGGCGCCGACGCCGGCCGGCAGGCCCGGGGCGCGGCGCAGCCCGGAGAGTTCGTCGAGCACGAAGCGGGTGTCCGCCACCCGGGCGGCCAGGGACTTGCGCAGCACGGCGCCGACGTCCAGGCCGGGCTGTCGGAGCATGGCGGGGAACACCGAGGTGGCCAGCTCCCCGTCGGGGAAGGCGACTTCGGAGGCCTCGTAGGTGTGGTCGACGGTGACGACGACGTAGCCGCGCGAGGCGAGGTCCTCCACCAGGGCCGTCCCCCAGGTGCGCGGGTCGCCCAGCCCGGGCGAGTACAGCACCACCGGGCGGGGGCCGCCGGGCCGGGCCGGGGCGTCCCGGCGGGCGTGGGTGAGGATCCCCGACCAGTCCGTACTGCCGGGCCGCACGTGGTAGTTGAGGTCACCGACGCCGCTGTCGCCGCCGAAGTGCGCCCCGGCCGCGGGCTCCATGTAGCGGGCCCGCTCCCCACCGGTGGCCGGGCGGGCGGTCGGGTACCAGAGGCTGACCATCACCTCACGCGCCCGGCCCGGCTTCCAGGGGTCCTCCCGTCCGGCGTCGGTCAGCCGCAGCGAGGTCGTCCCGATCGGGTACGGCCCGGTCGGCCGCGGCAGCCAGGCCGTGGCCTGCCGCGCGGCCCCGCCGTCCACCGCCGGCGCCGCCACCGCGCCCACCGCGCCCGGCGCACCCGTCACCCCGAGCGTCGCCGACGCCGCCAACAGCACCGCCGCCACGGCCCGTCCCCGCCTGCCCATGCCAGCCTCCTCGTCCGGTTCGGTCACGGAGCAGACGCTACGGGCGGGGCGCGCCGGGGCCGTCGTACCGGGGAGCCAAGTCCCCCCGACTACTCCGGTATGACACCCTTACGGGCCAGGCGGGTACGCCCCGGGCCAGGCGGGCCCAGGGCCCTGCCGGTCCACCGTCCGCCCGGCCGGTCCGGGTCCGTCATACTGGACCTGACCAGGGCGTTCGCGGCCGGGCGGAGCGGGTTCCCCGCCGCCGGACCGGCCCCGGCGCACGGGTGGGTGAGTGGTCCTCGGGAGGGAAGCAGCTGTGGCGGATTCCGGCACGCCCGAAGCCGGGTGCCCGCTGATCGGGCGCGACCGCGACCTGCGGCTGCTCCGCGAGCGGCTGCGCCTGGGCAGCGGCGGCGGCGCGCTGCTGCTCTCCGGGGAGGCCGGGGTCGGCAAGAGCGCCGTGCTGGACGCGCTGGCCGCCGCCGCGCCCGCCGACGGCGCCCGGGTGCTCCGGGCCTCCGGCGTCGAGTTCGAGGCCCACTGCGGCTACTCGGTCCTCAACCAGCTGTTCTTCCCGCACCTCGCCGCCCTGGAGCGGCTCGACGCCCCGCTGCGCGCGGCCCTGCGGGTGGCGCTCGGCTTCGACACCGGTCCGGCCCCGGAGCACCTGCTGGTGTCCAACGCGGTGCTGCGGCTCCTCCAGGCCGTGGCCGACGGGCGGCCGCTGCTCCTGCTCGTCGACGACCTGCACTGGGTCGACCCGGCCAGCACCGCGGTGTTCGGCTCGGTCGCCCGCCGGGCCCCCGGCCTGGACATCGCCTTCCTGGCCGCGGCCCGCCCCGGCGAGCTCGGCCCCCGGGACGCCGACGCCCTGCCCGCCCACGACCTGCCGCCGCTGGCCGAGGAGGCCGCCGGCCGCCTGCTCGGCAGCCGCTTCCCCGACCTCTCCCGCAGCGCGCACCGCAGGGTGCTGGCCGAGGCGGGCGGCAACCCGCTGGCCCTGCTGGAACTGCCGACCGCCCTGCCGCCGGACCCGGTGGACTGCCCGGCCGTACCGCCCGTCCCCGTGACGCCGATCGCCGTCTCGTCCCTCGGCAACCGGCTGGAGCGGCTGTTCGGCGCCCGGGTGGCCGGCCTGCCCGCCCCCTCCCGCCGGCTGCTGCTGCTCGCCGCGCTGGAGGGCACCGGCGACCTCGGCGTGCTGCGGGCCGCCGCGCGCCGGGCCGCGGAGGAGCTCGGCACGGGCTCCGGCCCGGGCCAGAGCCCGGAACACGGACCGGAACACGGCCCGGGCGACGGCCCGGGCGACGGCCAGGACCCGGAACACGGCCAGGACCCGGAGCACCGCCGGGACGACCTCGCGCCGCTGGAGCAGGAGCGGCTGGTGCACGTCGAGGAGGGCGGCCGCCGGCTGGCCTTCCGCCACCCGCTGATCCGCTCCGCCGTGGTCGGGCAGGCCCCGAGCAGCGCCCGGCGCGCCGCCCACGCGGCCCTGGCCGCCGCCCTGGCCGGCCGGCCCGAGCGCCGGGCCTGGCACCTGGGCGAGGCCACCCTCGAACCGGACGAGGAGGTCGCCGCGCTCCTCGCCCACGCCGCCGGGCTCAGCCTGCGCCGCGGCGACGCCTCCGGCGCCATGCGCACCCTGGTCCGCTCGGCCGAGCTCACCCCCGACGGTCCGCAGCGCGGCCGCCGCCTCGCCGAGGCCGCCTACCTCGGGGCCGAGTCCACCGGCGCCCTCACCAGCGCCCGCCGACTCCTCGACCACGCCCGGCAGGCCGCCCCGGTCGGCGACGGCTCGCTGCACTCCGCCACGGCCGCCGCCCTGCTGCTCCTCAACGGCGACGGCGACGTTCCCGCGGCGCACCGCCTGCTCACCTCCGCCATCGAGTCCGCGGCCGCCGCCCACGGCCACCGGGCCGAGGACAAGGCGCTGGTCGACGCCCTGCACGTCCTGGCGGTGCTCTGCTTCTTCGGCGCCGACGAGGCCCTGTGGCAGTCCTACTACCGGGCCGTGGAGCGCCTCACCCCCGGCCCGCCGGCCTTCCTGGCCGTCCTCGGCCGCACCTTCTCCGACCCCGCCCGCACCGGCGCCGCCGCCCACGGCCCGCTCGACGCGCTCACCCTCGCCCTGGCCGCCGCCCCGGCCGGCGAGGCCGACCCGGTCCTCACCACCCGGGTCGGCACCGGGGCGCTCTACCTCGACCGGCTCGGCGAGGTCCGCACCCCCGCCTGGCAGGTGGTCCGCGCCGGGCGCGAGGGCGGCCCGGCCCGGCGCTACATCTCCGCCCTCATCCACCTCTGCCTGGACGACTACCTCACCGGCGCCTGGGACGAGGCGCTCGACCTCGCCCGGGAGGGCCTCGGCGCCTGCCGGGAGCACGGCTACGACGCCTTCGCCTGGTACTTCCAGTACATCGAGGCGATCGTCCTGGGCGCCCGCGGCCACACCGCGGAGAGCCTCGCCACGGCCGGCACCGTGATCGACTGGGCCACCCGCCACCGCGCGCCCTGCGCCGCCCACTACGCCCACCACGCCGCCGCCGTGGCGGCCCTCGGCGACGGGGACCACGCGCTCGCCCACCGGCACGCCATCGCGGTCAGCCCGGCCGGCACCCTCGCCTCGCACGCCCCGCACGCCCTCTGGGTGGCCGCCCACCTGGTCGAGGCCGCCGTCCGCGGCGACCGCCGCGAGGAGGCCGCCGCCCACGTCCGCGCGATGCGCGAGAACGGCATCGCCGCCGTCTCCTCCCGGCACGCCCTGCTGGTCGAGGCCTCCGCCGCGCTGTGCACCGAGGAGGACGAGGAGGCACTGCGGCTGTTCGCCCTCGCGCTGGACACCCCCGGCGCCGAGCGCTGGCGCTTCGACCACGCCCGGGTCCAACTGGCCCAGGGCGAACGGCTGCGCCGGACGGGGGCGTCCGGCGGCGCCCGGGCACCGCTGCGCGCCGCCCTCGCGAGCTTCGAGGCCCTCGGCGCCACCCCGTGGGCGGACCGCGCCAGGGCCGAACTGCGCGCGGCGGACCGGCCCGGCCAGCTGACCATCTGACCGCCTGGCCACGGGCCGACCGCGCCCGTCGCGCCTGCCGTCTGCCGCCTGCCGCCTGCCGGGGCCGTCCCCCGGCAGGCGAGGTGCTCAGCGGTACTGCTTGAGTTCCCGCCGGGCCAGGGAGCGCTTGTGCACCTCGTCCGGCCCGTCCGCGAGGCGCAGGGTGCGGTTGCCGGCCCAGAGTTGGGCGAGCGGGGTGTCCTGGCTGACACCGGCGGCACCGTGGGTCTGGACGGCCTTGTCGAGGATCCACTCGACCGTGCGCGGGGTGGCGATCTTGATGGCCTGGATCTCGGTGTGCGCACCGCGGTTGCCGACGGTGTCCATCAGCCAGGCCGTCTTGAGCACCAGCAGCCGCAACTGCTCGATCCGGACCCGGGATTCGGCGATCCAGTCCTGCACCACGCCCTGCTCGGCGAGCGGCCGGCCGAAGGCCACCCGCTCGCTCGCCCGGCGGCACATCAGCTCCAGCGCGCGCTCGGCGATGCCGATGGCCCGCATGCAGTGGTGGATCCGGCCCGGGCCGAGCCGGGCCTGGGCGATGGCGAAGCCGCTGCCCTCCTCGTCGATCAGGTTCTCGACGGGCACCCGGACGTCCTCGAACAGCACCTCGGCGTGGCCGCCGTGGTCGGCGTCGTCGTAGCCGAAGACCGTCATGCCGCGCTTGACGGTGAGGCCCGGGGTGTCGCGCGGCACCAGCACCATGCTCTGCTGGCGGTGCGGGGCGGCGTCCGGGTTGGTCTTGCCCATCACGATGAACAGCTTGCAGTCCGGGTTCATCGCGCCGGTGATGTACCACTTGCGGCCGTTGACCACGTACTGGTCGCCGTCGCGCTCGATCCGGGTGGCGATGTTGGTGGCGTCCGAGGAGGCCACCTCGGGCTCGGTCATCGCGAACGCGGAGCGGATCGCGCCGTCCAGCAGCGGCCGCAGCCAGCGCTCCTGCTGCTCGGCGCTGCCGAACTGGGCGAGGAGTTCCATGTTGCCGGTGTCGGGGGCCGCGCAGTTGAGGGCCGGCGGGGCCAGCTGGATGCTGCGGCCGGTGATCTCGGCGAGCGGGGCGTACTGGAGATTGGTGAGACCGGCGCCGTGCTCGCCGGGGATGAACAGGTTCCACAGGCCCTGCTTGCGGGCCTCCGTCTGGAGGTCGGCGACGACGGGCGGGACGCTCCAGGGAGTGCGGTCCGGGTCGGCGAGCTGCTGGGCGAGGGTGCTCTCGGCCGGGTACACGTGCTCGGCCAGGAAAGCGAGGAGTTGCTCACGGAGTACGTTCGTCCGGGCGTCGTAGGCGAAGTCCATGGCTGTCAGCTCTCCTTGAGGGTGGTCAGTCCGTGCCGGGCGAGGATCGGGGCCATCTCGCCCGCGCGCTCGAAACCTGCGCCCAGGGTGCGGCCCTGCTGGAAGCGGTAGTGGATGCCCTCGGCGATGACGGCCAGCTTGAAGGAGGCGAAGGCCACGTACCAGTCCAGATCGGTGGCCTGACGGCCGGTCAACTCGGCGTAGTACGAGACGATTTCCTCGGCCTTGGGGAAGCCGGGGGCGGTCATGGCGTCGGGGATGATGCCGCCGCCGATGCCGGCGATCTCGGTGTACATCACGAGGAGGCCGATGTCGGTGAGCGGGTCGCCGAGAGTCGACATCTCCCAGTCGAGGACGGCGGTGATGGCGTCGGTGTCGTCGACCAGGACGTTGTCGAGCCGGTAGTCGCCGTGCACCAGTGCGGGCGCGGGCGAGACGGGGCGCCGTTCGGCGAGCAGGGCGTGCAGCCGGTCGAGGTCGGGGAGGTCGCGGGAGCGGGACTTCTCCAACTGGGTCGACCAGCGGCGCAGTTGGCGCTCCAGGTAGCCCTCGGGCCGGCCGAAGTCGTCGAGGCCGACGTCGGCGGGATCGATCCGGTGCAGGGCGGCGAGGGTCTCGACCAGGCGGCGGCCGAGGGCGGAGACACGGTCCTCGCCGAGGGCGGCGAGGGCCTTGCGGGAGCGGTGCGCGACACCGTCGACGTGCTCCATGAGGTACCAGGGGGCGCCGAGCACGTCGGTGCCGTGGTCGATCAGCAGCATGCGGGGGACGGGGACGTCTGTGTCCCGCAGGGCCGACATCACCCGGTGCTCACGGCCCATGTCGTGCGCGGTGGCGAGGACGTGCCCGAGCGGGGGGCGCCGGAGGACCCAGCGGCCGGTGCCGTCCGTGAGCACGTACGTGAGGTTCGAGCGGCCCCCCTCGACCAGCTCGGCCCGCAACGGCCCCCGGACGAGGCCGGGCAGCTCGGTGTCCAGACGGGTGCGCAGCCGCACCAGATCCAGACCGGGCAGGTCAGCGGGGCTCTCGACCATCGGGCGGCTCCTCGGGACGGCGGATCATTGACTAAGCGCTTGCTTAGCATTCAACCGGAGGATGCCCCCTGTCAATGCCGTGAGCCCCCGGACCGACCGATCCGGGGGCTCGCGGGAGGGAAGGAGGGGGTCGGATCCCGCCAATGCATCACCAGGGGGCTGAGCATCCGCTCCAAGGTCCGGATCGACTTCCGATGATGGACGGCGACACGGCACCATGGCTACAGCAAGTGATGTATCGATCGCTATGCGCTACAACGGAGACAGCCATGCCCCCCAACACCCCCTGCACCCCCGTGCGCGGCTTCCAGGCCGCCGGCTTCACCCAGGCGGCGACCGGCCGATGAGCGACCGCTACGCCATCCTCCCCGCCGACTCCCCGCGCGGTACCCACTACCAGGCCTGGGTCATCCGGGACCGCGCGACCACCGAGTGCGTCAAGGCCCTCCCCCCGGCCGACGAGCCGCTCCGCTTCTACTCGTACGCGCAGGCGCAGGCCTGGGTCCGGACCAACACTCCCACCACCTTCGAGGTCCGCCTGATCGACTCCTCCGGCCCCGAGGACGCCAAGGCCTTCCGACGCACCATCGGCTGATCGGCCGACAGTGAGGGTGAGTCGGCCCCGATCGTGGGCACCCACAACTGCGGGTGCCCGCATCGAAGCCCCCCTCATCCAACCGGAAGGGACCACCCATGGCGTCCAGGTTCACCACAGCCATCGCCGTCGCCCTCCTCTCCACCGCCGCCCTCGCCCCGACCGCCACCGCCACCGCCGCGACCCCACCCACCACCAGCACCGCCAGCGCCGCCGCACAGCTCAGCGCCTACTGGACCCCCGCCCGGATGGCCGCCGCGCTCCCCCTCGACGCCAAGGCCGCCCGGCCCACCGCCGACGGCCCCCGCCCCGGCGAGTACATCCCCCCGAGCCGCAGCTTCGACGGCATCCCCCAGGTCGGCGCCTTCTTCTGGACCGACGCCACCGGCACCGGCCGCACCTGCAGCGGAGCCGTCGTCCACAGCCCCGGCCGCGACCTGGCCCTGAGCGCGGGCCACTGCCTCAAGGGCTACGCGGGCGGCTCCCCCACGCGGCACCTGGCGTTCGTCCCGCAGTACCACGACGGGCTCACGCCCCTGGGCGTCTTCCCGGTCCGGGCGAACGGCGTCCACGTCGCACAGGAGTACTACGACCGGGGCGAACACGCGGGCGCCGCCTACGACTTCGGCTTCGCCGTCACCGAGCCCAACCAGGCGGGTGACGCACTGGAGGACGTCGCGGGCTCGGTGCAGCTGCTCACCGGCACCGGGTACGCCCACGCCCCGGTCCGGATGATCGGCTACCCGGGCGGCGCCCCGAAACCCGTGGAGTGCTTCAGCCGGACCACCCGTTGGGCCAGCGACGACCCCGCCGACCCGGGCACCTTCGAGCGCATCGCCTGCGACGGCTTCACCGGCGGCACCTCCGGCGGCCCCATGCTGATCCCCTGGTTCGGCGGCTGGGCCGTGATCGGCCTCATCGGCGGCTACCACACCGGCGGCAACACCCCCCAGATCTCCTACAGCGCCCCCTTCGGCCCGGCCGTCCGAGCTCTGTACGAGGCCACCATCAGCGGCGCCCCTCCGGCCGGCGGCCCGGCGTCCTGAGCCGAGCCCAGCGCCCGACGGAGCCTCAGTCCGACCACCCGTCCGAAAATCCGTACGACCACCCGTGCAACGTTTCCGACGGCTCAGGTCATCGATCTAGGGAGAACCCTGTGTGATCGAAACTGTCGCCGAAGGAAAGGGAATCCGTGCGGACTGCTCGCGGTGCGGTCGTCCTGTTGGCCGTGGGGGTCGTCGCGTCCCTCACGCTCACCACGGGGGACTCCTTCTCCGAGAGCAGACCCAACGCCGCCGCCCCCGATCCCGACCCGACGGCCCCGGAGGCGAGCGCCGCCGACACCCCGGCGCCCACGCCCACCCCGACGCCGGCGCCCACCTGGGACGGCCAGGTGCACGTGCTCGGGGACGGCTCCACCTCCTACACCGGCCCGCAGCCCAAGCAGCCGAAGCCGGAGAAGCTGAAACCGGGTGAGAAGCCGCCGCAGTTCGTCGTCTTCTCCTGGGACGGCGCCCTGGAGGGCGACGACCGCCTGTTCTCCCGCTTCCGCAAGCTGGGCGCGGACAACAACGCCCAGATGACGTACTTCCTGAGCGGCCTCTACACCCTGCCCAAGTCCAAGAAGTCGCTCTACCACCCGCCCCAGCACGACCCGGGCGCCGCCTCGATCGACTACGCGACCGACGCCCACATCAAGGACACCCTGGAGCAGCTGCGCCTCGCCTGGCTGGACGGCAACGAGATCGGCACCCACTTCAACGGGCACTTCTGCGGCTCCAAGGGCGGCGACGACTGGAGCACCGAGGAGTGGAAGAGCGAGCTCGACCAGGCGGTCTCCTTCGTCACCAACTGGAAGACCAACACCGGCCTCAAGAACATGCCGCCGCTGCCCTTCGACTACACCAAGGAGCTGGTCGGCGGCCGCGCCCCCTGCCTCCAGGGGCAGAAGAACCTCCTCCCGGCCGAGAAGGCCGCCGGCTTCCGTTACGACGCCAGCTCTCCGGGCGAGTTCCAGGTCTGGCCGGTCAAGAAGGGCGGCATCTGGAACTTCCCGCTCCAGATGCTGCCCTTCCCGGCCAAGTCCTCCCAGGGCCTCTCGATGGACTACAACTTCCTGGCCGGCCAGTCCGGGGACACCACCAAGGGCGACCCGAAGAAGTACGCCGACTGGGAGAAGGAGGCCCGGGACAGCTACCTGGCCGGCTTCAACCGGGTCTACAACGGCAGCCGCGCCCCGCTGTTCATCGGCAACCACTTCGAGGACTGGAACGGCGGCATCTACATGGACGCCGTCGAGGACGTGGTGAAGAACGTCTGCCACCAGGACGGCGTCCGCTGCGTCTCCTTCCGCCAGGTCGCCGACTGGCTGGACGCCCAGGACCCGAAGGTCCTCGACAGGCTCCGCCAACTCGACCCCGGCCAACCGGGCGACTGGTCCCGCCTGGTGAAGTGACCGGCGCTCAGCCCGTACGACGGGCCAGCGCCAGCAGGCTCAGCCCGAACATCAGCACCCCCAGCGGGAGATGGACCGCCGGGACGTGCGCGATGCCGAGCACGACCTGCACCGAGGCGAGCGCCAGGAAGCCGGCCGCCTCCCCCACCGGTCGCACCGGCCCGCCGCCCGGCTTCCAGGCCAGCACCGCCGCCAGCAGGTAGAGCATCGACGCCCCGTACATCACCCGGGCGCCGACGCCGTGCAGCGTCTCCCCGTAGGAGGTGGTCAGCAGCAGTCCGGCGGAAACGGCCTGGAGCAGGACGGTCAGGGTCTGCAGGGCGATCGCGGCCCGCAGGAACGGGAACCGGTGCGTCGCGCTCGTCGTCGGGGTGGCCATGTCGTGGTCCTCTTCTCCGCCCGGGGGCAGTGGATCGGTAGGGTCTCACCGATCCGACGACGCAGGCCCGTGAAAGGTAAGGCGAGCGCATGACGGCAGCGGGGGCGGACACCGACGCGACCTTCGGCGAGCGGCACCGACTGATCAACGTCGCCTACCGGCTGCTCGGCTCGCTGACCGAGGCCGAGGACGCCGTGCAGGAGGCCTACGCGCGCTGGTACGCCCTGCCGCCCGGCCGGCGGCGGGAGGTACGGGCCCCCGGCGCCTGGCTCACCACCGTCACCGGCCGGATCTGCCTGGACCTCCTGGGCTCGGCCCGGGCCCGGCGCGAGCGCTACGTCGGCGCCTGGCTGCCCGAACCGCTGCCGGGCCCCCGGCCGACCGGGCTGTCGGCAGGGCTGTCGGATTCGCTGTCGGACCGGGCCGGGAGCGCCGATCTCGCCGACCTGATCGTCCTGGACGAGTCGGTGGCGATGGCCTTCCTGGTCGTCCTGGAGTCGATGACCCCGGCCGAGCGGGTCGCCTTCGTCCTGCACGACGTCTTCCGCTACTCCTTCGCCGAGATCGCCGCCGTCCTCGACCGCACCCCGGCGGCCTGCAAGCAGCTGGCCTCCTCCGCCCGCCGCCGGGTCGGTGCCGCCCCGGCCCCGGCGACGCCGACCGCGCGGGCCGACACCGTACGGCGGGTCAAGGAGGCCTGGCAGAGCCGGGACATCGCGGCCCTGGTCGCCGTCCTGGACCCGGCCGCCGTGATGACCGCCGACGGCGGCGGCCTGGTCGGCACCGTGCTGCGCCCGGTGGCGGGCGGCGCGCTGATCGCCCAGTACATGCTGGCCGTCGCCGACCGGGCCCCGGGCATGGAACTGCTGGAGTGCCCGGTCAACGGCGCGGGGGGGGCGGGGGGGGGGCCGCGGCGCGCGGGGGGCGAGGGGGGGGGCGGGGGGGGGGGCCGGCGGGCGCGGGGAGGGGGAGG
>NZ_JBHYGR010000027.1:83330-88819 GCF_042738155.1 Kitasatospora sp. NPDC059088
GCCCCCCCAGCCCGCGCGCCCCCCCCGCGCGCGGCCGGGGGGCCTGGCGGGCGGTGGGCGCCACGCCCCGGGCGCGGGCGGCGCGCCCCCCCCCCCCCCCACGGCGTCGTGCTGACGGTGGCCGCGTTCGACGTCGCGGACGGCCGGGTGACCGGGATCTGGGTGGTCCGCAACCCGGAGAAGCTCCGCCCGTGGGCCCGCTGAACGACAGCGGCCACCGCCACGACTACGGCCACCGCCACGGCTACGGCTACGGCTACTGCCCGGCGGTCTTCATGAACGCCGTCCAGATCCGCCCCGGCAGGTCCGAGTCCGGGGTGTCCGGAGCGGCTCCGCCGACCCCCTCCAGGGACTGCAGCTTCATGTCCTTGAGGTCCGCCCGGAACACCGTGACCGCCGTCGACAGCTGCCCGTTGTAGCCGACGGTCCACCCCGCGGTGCGGTCCGGGGTGGTGCCGGGCTTCGCCGCCAGGCCGACGCCCGCCCCCGCCACCGCCTGGGCGCTGCCGCCGCGGACGGCGCCCTTGAGGGCGGTGTCCACGTCGGCCGCCACGGCCGCGGGCAGCGCCCGGGCGGCGGTGGGCAGCCGCAGGTCGACGGGCTTGCCGTTGCGGGTGACGCCCGACACGGAGTACGGGTCGGTGTGGCTGCCGCCGGACCCGAAGGCGGCGTAGGCGTCGGCGGCGCGGATCGCGCTCGGGGTGGAGTTGCCGACGCCGAAGGCGGGGACCAGCTCGCCCAGGCTCTCGGGGAGCAGGCCGAGGGCCGCCGCGGTCTGCTGCACCTTGTCGAGGCCGACGTCCATGCCGAGCTGCATCAGCGGCCCGTTGACGGACTGTTCGACCGCGCTGCGCAGGCTGACCCGGCCCCAGTTCCGCTTGCCGTCGTTGGCGGTCTTGACGATCTTCCCGTCCCGCCCCCAGTACGGCCCCTCCGGGGTCGTCACGTTGACGCCGTTGTCGCCGTCGTACGTCGTGCCGGGCGTCACCGGGGTCCGGCCGCCGTCGCGCCGGCGCTGCACGCCCTGGTCGAGTCCGGCCGCGTACACCAGCGGGGTGAAGGCCGAACCCATGGGCACGGTCGAGGTGTTGGCGTTGTTGAAGCCCTGCTTGCGGTAGTCGGGGCCGCCGTAGAGGGCGACGATCCGCCCGTCCAGGGCGACCGAGGCGGCGCCGACCTTGAGCAGCTTGTCGGCCTCCCGGTTGTCCGGGTCGAGGCCCTTGGTGGCCTCCTGCACGGCCGCGGCCAGGGCGTTGACCTTCGCCTTCTCGAAGGTGGTGCGGATCTGGTAGCCGCCGAGGTCGAACTGGGCCGGCGTGATGTCGCTGTGGCTCTCCACGAAGCCCCTGGACAGGTCGACCAGGTAGCCGATCTGGCCGGCGAGGCCGGCCCCCTTGGGCGGTGTCCGCGGCTCGGGGAACACCGTGTACCGGGCCCGCTCGGCGGCGGAGAGCCTGCCCCCGTCGACCATCCGGTCCAGGATCCAGGACCACCGCTCCACGGCCCGCTCGTGGTTCTCCGGGCTCACCGCCGGGTCGTACTGCCCGGCACCCTTCAACAGGGCGGCCAGGAAGGCCCCTTCGCTGGGGTCGAGCTGCGACACGTCCTTGCCGTAGTACGCGGCCGCGGCACGCTCGATGCCGTAACTGCCGCGCCCGAACCAGCTGGTGTTCAGGTAGCCGGCCAGGATGTCCTGCTTGCTCATCCGACGGCCCAGCTTGACCGCGATGACCATCTCGCTGAGCTTGCGGGAGACGTCCTGGCGCTGGTTCAGGTAGATGTTCTTGACGTACTGCTGGGTGATGGTCGAGCCGCCCTGGGTGTCGCCGCCGGTGGCCATCTCGTAGACGGCGCGGCCGATGCCGCTGACCGAGACCCCCGGGTCCGAGTAGAAGGTCTCGTTCTCCGCGGAGAGCACCGCCCACTGGACCGACTCGGGCACCTGGCCCAGCGGTACCTCCTGCCGGTTGGTCTCGCCGATCCGGGCCATCTCGGTGCCGTCCGCCCAGTAGTAGACGTTGTTCTGCTGGGTGGCGAAGGCGTTCAGGTCCTCCGGGACGTGGGTGGTGACGTAGAACCAGCCCGCCAGGCCGCTCAGCACCGCCGTCCCGAGACCGGTCGTCAGGAGCAGCTGGCGCCAGGAGGGGAGCCAGCGCCGGACGCCGCGCCGACCGCGGCGCGGGTAGTCGATCCGCCGCAGCGGACGCCACCTCCGGCGGTCGCTCCGCTCCTCCTCGGCTTCCCCACCCTGCTGTGCGCGCATCCGGTCTCCGATCTCCTGGGGGCGGCCCCCTCCACCCCGTCAGATGCCGAACCGGCCGTCCTTTGGGGGGCCGAGATCAGTGTGATCATGTTCATATCGGGCCGGTGGAACCGAACCGCACCCGGGCAATCCGGCCCGTCCGGCCCCGCGCCCCCGGCGGCCTACCGCCACAATGTCGCCATGAGGTTGATCCACACCCTGATCGGCGTGCTGCTGCTCCTGCTCGTCGTGGGCAGCATCCTGCGCACCCTGGTCGTCCCCCGCGGGCTCTACTCGGCCCTGGTGTTCCGGCTCTGGGCGCTGCTGCGCACCACCCTGCGGCTGTGGGCCACCCCCTTCGGCACCTACCGGGCGCAGGACCGCGCCCTGACCTGGCTCGCCCCGCTGGTGCTGCTCGGCATGCTCACGGTGTGGCTCAGCGGGATGCTCCTCGCCTACACCCTGCTGCTGCACGGCACCTCGGAACTCAGCTGGTCGATCTCCATCCGGGAGGCCGGCTCCAGCCTCTTCACCCTCGGCTACGCGAGCGGCGAACGCCTCCAGCTGTCCGCGATCGACTTCATGGCCGCCGCCAGCGGCCCGCTGGTGATCGCCCTGCAGATCGCCTACCTGCCCACCCTGTACGCGGCCTACCAGCGGCGCGAGACCGAGGTGACGCTGCTGCAGTCCCGGGCCGGCGAACCCGCCTGGGGCCCGGAGCTGCTCGCCCGGCAGTCCCTGGTCGACACCGAGACCGCGCTCCCCCAGCTCTACCGCGACTGGGAGCGGTTGGCCGCCGACATCGGCGAGAGCCACTCCAACTACCCGGTGCTGCTGGCCTTCCGCTCCCCCCAGCCCAACCGCAGCTGGGTGGTCGGGCTGATCGCGGTGATGGACGCCGCCGCCCTCCACCTCTCCCTCTGCCCGCGCTCCGCCCCGCCCGAGGCCCGGCTGGTGATCCGGGCCGGCTTCACCGCGATGCGCGACATCGGCCGGGCGCTGCGGATCGACTTCGACACCGACCCGGACCCGGACACCCCGATCCGCCTCGGCTACGCCGAGTACCTGGGCGCCGTCGCGATGATCACCGCGGCGGGCTTCCCGCGCGAGCGCCCGGTCGAGGACGCCTGGCGGCACTTCCGCGGCTGGCGGGTCAACTACGAGGCCCTGGCCTACGAACTGGCCCGCCGCGGCGACGCCGTCCCCGCCCTCTGGACCGGCCCGCGCGACTTCCGCGCCCCGGTCATCCCGCCGGCCCGCCCCACCGACCGCCGCCCGGAGTCCTCGGCGCCGGGCCTGCCGCCGGTCTGAGAAGAAATCCCCGACGGCTCCGGAACGGGTCGGGTACACTCGAACGCAGTACGTGCCGATCAGGAGCAGAGAGTAGGGAGGTGGGGTTGATGACCGCGTCGAAGGCCGCCGTGCGCAGCGTCCGGGTCTCCCTCGCGTCCCGGGCCGCGGCCTGACCCTGCCCTGTCCTGCCCCGCCGGGAGCGTGAGCTCGCGGGGCGTCACACGTACACCTCCCAGGAACGGAATCCCCGTACCACCATGCGCAACTGGAACACCCGCGCCGAGACCGGCGCCGACATCCCGACCGTTCACGCCGTCAACGCCGCCGCCTTCGACACCCCGGCCGAGGCCGACCTCGTCGACGCGCTGCGCGCCGATCCCGCCTGGCTCGACGGCCTGTCCGTGGTCTCCACCGACGCCGCCGGCACCGTGGTCGGCCACGCCCTGCTGACCCGCTGCCACATCGGCGACGTCCCGGCCCTGTGCCTGGCCCCGTGCGCCGTGCTCCCCGCGTACCAGCGGACCGGCGCCGGCTCGGCCGCCGTCCGGGCCGCCCTCGACGCGGCCCGGGAGCGGGGCGAGCGGTACGTCGTCGTCCTCGGGCACCCGGACTACTACCCCCGGTTCGGCTTCACCCGGGCCTCCACCCACGGCATCGGCCTGACCATCGACGTCCCGGACGAGGCCCTGATGGCCCTCGCCCTGGACGCCGACCACCCGCTGCCCGCCGGCACGGTCCGCTACGCGGCGCCGTTCGGCATCTGACGGAAGGGGGCGGTGGCGGGCACCGAGGTGCCCGCCACCGCCCCCTGAGCACAGTCGGACCGGCCTCAGACCGCGACCGGGCCGCCGGTGGCCAGTGACCATTCGGCCGCCGCCAGCACCTCCACCACCCGCAGGCCGAAGTCGGCCCCGCAGGGGTGCGCCTCGCCGGAGGCGGCGGAGGCCAGCAGGGCGTCCACCGCCCGGTGCAGGGCCACCGTCGGTCCCTCGCCGCGCTCGGGCAGCCGGGCCACCCCGTGCTCACCGCGCAGTTCCATCGCGACGCCGCCGCCCGCGCGCGGGGCGGTCAGGCTCAGCGCCAGCGTGCTGGAGGCTCCGCCGGCGTGCCGGAGCACCAGGTGGACGGTGTCCAGCGGCCCGGCGACGGCCGTGACCTCCGTCGCGTCGCCCAGCACCGGCAGCAGGACGGACAGCGCGTGCGGGCCGACGTCCCACAGCGCGCCCTTGTCCCTGCGCCACGGCGAGGCCGCGTACGGGCTGGTGCTGCCCGGCGCGAACACCGAGCCGAGCCAGTCCGAGCGGCCGGTGAACCAGCCGCCGAGCCCGGCCTGCCGCTCGATCCACGGGATCTGCTCGCCGCCGAAGCGGACGGTGAAGAAGACCACCGAGGCGAGGCGGTGGGTGCGCGCCGCCTCGGCCACCGCCCGGGCGTCCGGCACGGTGAACGCGACCGGCTTGTCCAGCAGCAGGTGGCAGCCGGCCTCGGCGGCCCGGACCGCGAGTCCGGCCTGGACGGAGGGCGGCAGGGCGATGGAGACGGCGTCCACCTCGGCCAGCAGCCGGTCCAGGTCGCCGTACCCGGGCACGCCGTGCGCGGCGCCCAGCGCCTCGGCGGCCTCCGGGCGGCGGCCCCAGACGCCGGTGAACTCCAGCCCGGGGTGCTCGGCGAGCACGGGTGCGTGCACCCGCTCCGCCCAGGTGCCGGTGCCCAGCAGTCCGATCCGCACGTTGTCTCCGTTCCTCGGTGTGCCGCGGGCCGGGCGCGCGGCTGCCGCAGCCGGGCGCGTTCCCGCAGGTCAGCCCCGAGCGTATCGGGCAGGCCGGCCCCGCCCGCGGCGGAGCGGACACCGCGGCCGCTACGCACAGGAGCCGGGGCCCGCCCCCCGCCGGCGCGGGGGGGCGGCCCCCCCCCCCCCCCCCGCGCGGGGCCCCCGGCGGGCGGGGGGGGCGAG
>NZ_JBHYGR010000028.1:0-12533 GCF_042738155.1 Kitasatospora sp. NPDC059088
CAAAAACCCCCCCCCCACAAAAAACAACACCCCAACTTTTTACCCACCCCCCCCCCCCCGGCGGCCCCGCCCCCCCCCCCCCCGCCGGGCCCCGCACGCCGTCGTCGGCAGCGCGGTCCCGACGACCGCTCAGCGCTCCCGGCGGACGACCGCTCAGCGGCCCTGCCGCCGGGCGTTCCCCAGGCCCACCAGCAGGAAGGCCAGCGCCACGCCCGCCCCGCCGACCGCCGCGAGGGCCGCCTTCGCGGCCGACCCGCCGCCGTCGGTGAGCAGGATCGACACCGCGGCCGGCACGGCCACGGCGGTGCCCACCAGCAGCCAGCCCGCCAGGGCGACGGCCGACGGGCGGCCGCCCCGCGGCACCGGCCCGGCGTCGAGCGCCGCCCAGTGGGCCGCGGTCTCCCGCCGCTCCCCGCGCCGGTCCCGCAGCGCCCGCACCCGTAGGACCGTGCCGCCGACCAGCCCGGCGAGGGCGACCTGGGCGGCGGGGCGCCAGTCGGGCCAGGCGAGCAGCAGTCCGCCGGCCAGCGCGAGCGCGGCCCACCAGAGCACGCAGGCGGCCGCCGCGGTGCGGGTGGAGCGGGGCCGGTCGGCGCCGGCCTGGAGGTCGGCGATGGCGGGCAGGTACCAGACGCAGCCGCTCGCGGTGAGCGCGGCGGTGCCGATGGCGAGGACGGTGTGGGTCATGGCCGGCCTTCCGGTGTCGCAAGGGGAGTGACGGAGGGTGGGAGGAGGAGCCGTCACCGCCCGCCCGGGGGCAGCGACGCGGGCGGGGACGGCGTTCGGGGGAGCTGGGAGTGCCCTGTGGACCGGGCCTCAGCCGTCGAGGGACGAGGCCCGGGCCCGTTCCGCCCGGCTCAGCGGCCGGTCGTACTTCACCGGCTCCACGTCGCCCAGGTGCGTCGCCGGCTTCCCGCTGTGCACCAGGACGTCCCGGGCCGCGATGTCCGGGTGGTGGAGGCCGAAGGCGGGGGATTCGGAGCGGATCCGGGGCAGCTTGACGAAGTTGTGCCGGGGCGGCGGGCAGGAGGTGGCCCACTCCAGCGAGCGGCCCCAGCCCCACGGGTCGTCCGAGGTGACCTTCTCGCCGTACTTGGCGGTCTTCCAGACGTTGTAGAGGAACGGCAGGATCGACAGGCCGAGCAGGAACGACCCGATGGTCGAGACGGTGTTCAGGGTGGTGAACCCGTCCGAGGCCAGGTAGTCGGCGTAGCGGCGCGGCATGCCCTCGGCGCCGAGCCAGTGCTGGACCAGGAAGGTCGCGTGGAAGCCGACGGTGAGCGTCCAGAAGGTGATCCGGCCGAGCCGCTCGTCGAGCTTCTTGCCCGTCATCTTCGGCCACCAGAAGTGGAAGCCGGCGAACATCGCGTACACCACCGTGCCGAACAGCGTGTAGTGGAAGTGGGCGACGACGAAGTACGAGTCGGAGACGTGGAAGTCGATCGGCGGGGCGGCGAGCAGCACGCCCGTCAGCCCGCCGAACAGGAAGGTGACCAGGAAGCCGACCGTCCAGAGCATCGGCGTCTCGAAGCTCAGCGAGCCCTTCCACATGGTGCCGACCCAGTTGAAGAACTTCACACCGGTCGGGACCGCGATCAGGAAGGTCATGAAGGAGAAGAACGGCAGCAGCACCTGCCCGGTGACGTACATGTGGTGCGCCCACACCGTGACCGAGAGCCCGGCGATCGCGATGGTGGCCGCGATCAGGCCGGAGTAGCCGAACATCGGCTTGCGGCTGAACACCGGGATGACCTCGGAGACGATCCCGAAGAAGGGCAGCGCCAGGATGTACACCTCGGGATGCCCGAAGAACCAGAACAGGTGCTGCCACAGCATCGCCCCGCCGTTGGCCGGGTCGAAGACGTGCGAGCCGAACTTGCGGTCGCACTCCAGCGCGAGCAGTGCGGCGGCCAGCACCGGGAAGACCAGCAGCACCAGCACCGAGGTGAGCAGCACGTTCCAGCAGAAGATCGACATCCGGAACATGGTCAGGCCGGGCGCGCGCATGCAGATGATCGTGGTGATGAAGTTGACGGCACCGAAGATGCTGCCGAAGCCGGACAGCGTCACGCCCATGATCCACATGTCCGAGCCGACGCCCGGCGAGTGGACGGCGTCGGAGAGCGGCGCGTAGAGGAACCAGCCGAAGTCGGCGGCCCCCTGCGGGGTGGCGAAGCCCGCGGCGGCGATCAGCGAGCCGAACATGAACAGCCAGTAGGAGAGCATGTTCAGGCGCGGGAACGCCACGTCGGGGGCGCCGAGTTGCAGCGGCATGATCCAGTTCGCGAAGCCGGTGAACAGCGGCATCGCGAACAGCAGCAGCATCACCGAGCCGTGCATGGTGAAGGCCTGGTTGAACTGCTCGTTGGAGAGGATCTGCGTTCCGGGCCGGGCGAGTTCGGCGCGCATGACCAGCGCGAGGATGCCGCCGATCAGGAAGAACGCGAACGAGGACACCAGGTACATGGTGCCGATCGTCTTGTGGTCGGTGGTGGTCAGCAGCCTGACCACGGCCGAGCCGGGTCGGCGGGGCCGAACCGGCCCTGCCGACAGGGGCGTTGGCGGTGGGGTCGGGTCGCCCTGTGCCTGGGTGGCGCTCAAGGACGCGCTCCTTCGGAACGTCGTGCGAATGGATGGCGATCCATGATCCGAACGCACGCCCCGTGCACCCCAGGGCCGTTGGGCCCGCCCGCCCGGGGCCGCTGGGCCCGAGTTCCCGGCCGCGGCCGGGACCTCCCGACCGGGACCGGCCCGGGACCCGGGCGGGACCCGGGCGGATTCAGCCCCTCAGCCCCTCAGCCCCTCAGCCCCTCAGCCCCTCAGCCCCTCAGCCCCTCAGCCGGGCGAGCTGTCCGCGCTCCAGCGCCGCGTACACCGTGCCGTCCGGGTCGACGGCGATCCCGTGCGGCTCGGCGCCCCGGCCGGGGATGGCGTGGCCGTCCAGCCGCCCGTCGGGGGTGAGCACGCCGATCCGGCCGGCGGCCCACTCGGTGAACCAGAGCCGCCCGTCCGGGCCGGCGGTGATCGCGTGCGGCCTGGCGCCCCGGTCGGCCAGCGGGTACTCCGTCACCTCCCCGTCCACGGTGATCCGCCCGACCAGTCCGCCGCCGATCCCGACGTACCAGAGCGCGCCGTCCGCGCCGGCGGTGATCCCGACCGGCGCGGTGCCCGCGGTGGGCAGCCGGTGGACGGTCACGTCGCCGTCGGTGCTCACCCGGGCGATCGCGTCGGCCTGGTTGAGCGCGCACCACAGCGCGCCGTCCGGCCCGGCGGTGATGTGCGCCGGCATCGCCCCCTCCACGGGCAGCGGGTACTCCGTCACCTCCCCGTCCACGGTGATCCGTCCGACCACGTCGGCGTTCACCTCGGTGAACCAGAGCGCCCCGTCCGGCCCGGTGACGATCCCGCCCGGCCCGACGCCGATCGCCGACAGCGCGAAGGAGGAGACCTCGCCGTCCACCGTGATCCGGCCGATCCGGCCGGTGTTCATCTCGGCGTACCAGAGCGCGCCGTCCGGGCCGGCGGTGATCACCGACGGCGCGCAGCGCGGCGCGCCGAGCCCGAACCGTCGCACCGAGCCGTCCGGCGCCAGCCGCCCGATCTCCCCGGCGCGGATGAGCGTGAACCACACCCCGCCGTCGGGCCCCACCGTGATCCCGTACGGCCCGTCCCCCGCCTCGGCCACATCGATCAGTTCCACCCGCGCCCCTCTCAAACTATCGCGACCCTTGTCGCGTTAGCGATGCTCGCATGCCCGTCCCGCCCCGGGCAACCGATTTCACCCCGGATCGCTGCCCAGCCCCCGCAGCACCGAGATCACGCCCATCCCCGCCGCGCAGACCGGCACCGCCAGCAGGGCGCCGAGGATGCCCGCGATGCCGGAGCCGGCCACCACGGCGACCATGATGGTCGCCGGGTGCAGCTCGACCGTCCGGCTCTGGATGATCGGCTGGAGGATGTTGCCCTCGATCATCTGCACCGTCAGCACCACCCCGAGCGCCCACAGCGCCGTGCCCAGGCCGCCGTCGGCGAGGGCCACCAGCACCGCGACGGTGCCGGACAGGAAGGCGCCCACGAAGGGGATGTACGCCCCCATGAAGACCAGCGCGCCCAGGCCCGGGGCGCCGGGGACGCCCAGGGCGAGCAGGCCGACCGTGATGAAGCCCGCGTCGATCAGGGCGATCAGGGTGGTGCCGCGCATGAAGCCGGCCATCGCCTCGAAGGCCCGCTCGGCGCAGGCCACCACCGTCTCGGCGCCGCGCCCGGGCAGGTGGGCGCGGATGCTGTCGCCGGTGCGGTGGCCGTCCCGCAGGAAGAAGAACACCAGGGCCAGGGCCAGCACCGCGCCGGTGATCAACTGGGTGAGCAGGCCGAGGCCGGACAGCACGCCGTTGGTCAGCGTCGAGACCAGCGAGTTGGTCTCCCCCTTGGCGTTGGCCAGCGCGTGCTCGACCTTCGCCCCGAACGGCCCCAGCCACTCGGCCAGTCGGCGGCCCGCCGCCGGGAGCGAGCCGGCGATCTGCGGGGCGCTGTGCACCAGGGAGTTGACCAGCAGGACGATCACCCCGGCCACCGCCGCGACCAGCAGCACGCAGGTCAGCCCGGCCGCCAGGCCCCGGCTGACGCCCCGCCGGACCATCCAGGGCACCACCGGGTACAGCAGCGAGGCCCCCAGCAGCGCCAGGACGAACGGCACGGTCGCGGCCCGCAGCTCGACCAGCGCGAACACCACCAGCGAGCCCACGGTGATCAGCAGGATCACCGCCACCGACCAGGCGGCCGCCTGCCGCACGGCGGGCGGCAGCATCAGGTACGGCCTGCGGTGGTCGGGCGGGCCACCGGACGGCCCAGCGGGCGGGCCACCGGACGGGCGCTCCACGGACACGGCCACCTCCGCCGGGATCGTCATCGGGTCCGGCGGCGACGAGTCCGGACCCGACCCAGCTCAGCAGAGAATCTGACGATCCGCCCGTTCTACGCCCCGCCGGCCGCCTCGATCCGCACCGCTCCACGCGGGCCACCGCCCGCGCCCGCGAAGGCCAGCACCCGCTCCGCCTCGGCCTCCGCCGCCGCGCGGTCCGCCCGCGCCAGCCGGACGAACGGCTCGACGACCACGCCCTCCGCCGGCCCCGCGTACCGCCACGTCCCGGCGACCAGCCCGTCCACCAGCAGGGTGCCGAGCACCAGGCCGTTCCGGGTCATCACCCGGTCCTTGTACCGCTCCGGCAGCACCCGGCTCCGGTCGGCGTGCGAGAGCAGCAGGTTGTCGAAGGGCGCGACCAGCCGCACCGGCGCCGGGACGTCCGGGTCCGGCCGGGGCGCCCCGGGCAGGTCGTACAGCACCCGGTCCCGCTCGTCCCGGAAGGTGAGCAGCTGCGGCGCGAGCCGCCGCAGCACCGGGCCGAGGCCGCCGAGGCCGGACCACTTCCGCAGGTCCGCCGCGCTCGCCGGGCCGAAGGCGGCCAGGTAGCGCAGCACCAGCCCGTCCAGCCGGTCCGGCTCATCCCGCGACGGCGACGGCACCGGGTCCAGCGGGCGGCCGAGCCAGGCCTCGGCAGTGGTGTGGGCGGCCGGGCCGCTGCGCCCCCACAGCCCGCGCGGCGGCACCTGGACCAGCGGCAGCAGGCAGCGCGCGGCCTGGGCCAGCGCGGCCGGGTCGCGGTCCGGGCGGGTGGCGGCCAGCAGCGTGCCGAGCTGCTGGAAGGTGCGCGGCTCCCGCTCGACCAGCGTGCGGGCCTCGGCGGCGAGCGCGGCCCGGTCGAGCCCGGCGAGCCGTCGGCCGTAGGTGGTCTGCAGCGCCTGGTCGAGGACGGGCTGGAGCAGCGGGCGCAGGGTCAGGCAGTCCTGGGCGGTGACCAGGTGGATGGTGCCGCGCTGGAGCGCGATCCGGACCGCCGCCCGCCGGTCGAGCAGGTCGCTCAGCCCGTCCGGGGTGAAGCCGTCGAGCCGGGAGAGCAGCCCGAGGTAGGGCGGCTGCGGTACGGCCTGGGCCTGGAGTCCGACGAGGTGGTGGACGACCTCGGCGGGTGTCCGGTCGGTGCGGGCGAGCAGGTGCTGGCGGGCCAGCAGGGCGCGGCCCAGGGCCCGGGGGCCGAGCACCCGGGGGCCGGGCACCGTCACCGGCGGCCGTCCAGGACCGAGCGCAGTACGGAGATCCGGTTGGTGGTGATGGAGGCGGCCCCGGTGTCGCGCAGTCGGCGCATGGTGCGGCGCAGGTCGGCGGTCCAGGTGGAGACGGCGAGCCCCTCGTCGGCGGCGGCCCGGACGAAGTCGGGGGTGACCAGGCCGAACGGCGGGTTGAGGAAACGCGGGCGCAGGTCGCGCAGCAGCGCGGGGGCGGGCATCCGCGGCTGCTTCCAGGTGAGCGCGATCTCGGCGTCGGGGCTGAGTGCGCGGACGGCGAGCATCGCGGTGGCGGGCCCGCAGAAGGCGACCAGGTCCTCGGCGCCCTGTCCGGTGACGACGGACCAGGTGGCGGCGGCCGGGCCGGGCTCGTCGAGGTCGATGAGCAGCCGGGGGCCGTCGGCCGCGGCGACGGCCTTGATCGCCTCGGCGAGGGTGGGGACGGCCAGGTCGCCCTGGCGCAGCTCGGCGAGCTGCTCGGTGGTGACCCGGCCGATCGAGCGCGGGTCGCCCCAGAGGCGTTCGAGGGTGGTGTCGTGCAGCAGCACGGGCACCCGGTCGCGGGTGAGCTGGACGTCCACCTCGACGGCGTCGGCGCCGGCGGCGAGCGCGGACTCCACCGAGGGCAGGGTGTTCTCGCGGTGGCGGTACGGGTCGCCGCGGTGGGCGACGGCGAGGACCGGGCGGCGGTCGGCGGGGGCGGGAACGGCGGCGGCGGAGGCGGAGGCGGAGGCGGCGGGGATGCTCATCGGATCTTTCCAGAAAGCCAGGGGGTGAGGTCGTGGACGCCGAGGGCCTCGCGGTAGCCGGACTCCCCGGGAACGGTGACGATCAGCGTGCTGGACGGCGGGAAGGTGCGGACCTTGACGTGCACCAGGCCGGACCAGACCGAGTTCAGGAAGGCCGGGACGCTGTCGCGCGGGACGTCGAAGGCGATCCCCTCCACGGTGACGGCGGCCTCGTCGTGGGTGAACAGCCGGACGGCGGTGTGCGGGCTGCCGTCGAACTCCAGCAGGGCCTCGTGCGGGATGGCGCCCGGTTCGTCGTCCTGGCCGACCAGCCCGGCGAAGGTCCGGTCGCTGCCGATGTCGTGCTGGGCGCGGACGGTGCGGCCGTGGCGGGCGGCGACCGCCTCGATCGCCAGGACGACGGCCTGGGTGGTCGGCAGGTTCGGGTGGTTCATCCGGGCCTCTCGTTCAGCAGACCGGCACTAGCGCCGTTCGATCATCACATTGGTCGACTTGATGACGGCAGTCGCGGGTGCGCCCGGGACCAGGTTCAGCTCCTCCGCCGCGTCCCGGCTGATCAGCGACACCACCCGGAACGGCCCGGCCTGCACCTCCACCTGGGCGGCCACGTCGCCGAGCCGCACCTCGGTGACGATCCCGGGGAAGCGGTTGCGCGCCGAGGAGGGGCGCCCCTCGGCCTCGGCGTTCTCCGGCCGGGCCAGCTCCCGCGCGAAGGCGGCGAGTTCGGCGCCGGGGATGATCCGGTGCCCGTGCTCGTCCCGCACCGCGGCGACCCTCCCGGCGTCCACCCAGCGCCGCATGGTGTCCGCGCTGACACCGAGCAGCGCGGCCGCCTCGCCGATCCGGTACGGGTTGACCGGCACCTCGGGCTGGCCCATGTACGACTCCTGACGGTGGTTCGAGCTACGGGGTACGCGCCCCCCGGCGGGTTTCGCGCCCCCCGGCGGCCATCCTGCCGTACCGGGGACGCGGACGGAAAACAGGCCCAGGAAGTGTCTTGTGGATCAGCGCGGTCCCGGCCTGATCCACAGGACACCCCCTACAGCTCGCCGAAGAGGTCCCGCCGTACGGCGTCCCCGGCGGTGAGCACCGCCCCGGCGAGGACGGCGCCGCCGCCCGCCGTACCGGCCCGCACCTCGGTGCGCAGCGGGGAGAGCCGGGCGAGGCAGCGCTCCACCCGGCGGGCCAGTTCGGCGCCGCCGGCCCGGCCGATCTCGCCGCCGAGCACCACGCAGCCGGGGTCGAGCACCACGCAGACGCTGGCCGCGCCGAGCGCGATCCGTTCGGCCAGCTCGTCCAGGAAGGCCGCACCCGCGTCCCCGCCGGCCAGGGCGGCGCGCACGACGGCTTCGGCGGCGGCCGCGTCGTCGGCCGGGCCGACGGGCAGCCCGTGGGCGCGGGCCAGCGCGCACAGGGCGGCGCTGCCGACCAGGCCGTGGAAGCCGCCCTCGCAGCTGTCGGCGCTGGGCAGTCCGGTGGCGCCGGGGACGGGCAGGAAGCAGATCTCGCCGGTGCCGCCGGAGAAGCCGCGGCGCAGCCGCCCGTCGAGGATGACGGCGGCGCCGACGCTGTGGCCGAGCCACATCAGCACGAAGGTGTCGCGGTCGCGGGCGGCGCCGACCCGGTACTCGGCCCGGCCGGCCAGGTTGACCTCGTTCTCCAGGATCACCTCGGTGTCGGGCAACTCCCGCAGCGCGGCGAGGAGTTCGGCATGCCAGCGGGGGAGCTGGCCGGTGCTGTGCAGCCGGCCGGTGGCGGGGTCGACCAGGCCGGGGGCGCCGACGGCGACGGTGTGCAGCCGCTCGACGCCGGCGCCGCGCGCGGTCTCCCGCAGGGTGCGGACGATCGCCGCGGCGGTGTCCTGGGGCCCGTCGGCCTCGACGGGGATCTCGGCGGTGCCGAGGGTGCGCCCGGCGAGGTCGGCGACGACCAGGCTGACGCCGCCCTCGCGGACGTCGAAGGCGGCGATGTGGGCGCGGGAGGCGACCAGCGCGTAGAGCCTCGCATTGGGGCCGCGCCGCTGTTCGCCGCGTTCGCCGACGACGGCGACCAGGCCGGTGCGCTGGAGGCGGTCGAGCAGGTCGGCGACGGTCGGCCGGGAGAGGCCGGTGAGGTCGCGCAGCTCGGTCGCGGTCAGGGGGCCCTGTTCGAGCAGGAGGTTGAGCGCCAGCCGGTCGTTGATGGCCCGGGCGGTGCTCGGCGTGGCCGTACGCACGGTGGTCATGGCGGATCATCCTTCCAGAGTGTTTCTATCAGGGTCCCTTCCTGATAGTTTATCGACCACCAGGACCGGGAGGGAACCGCAGCATGACCGCCACCAGTCTCGAACCACTCTCCGAACCACGCCGCGCCCGCCGGAGCATCGCGCTGGTCTTCGGGGTGCACGGCGCCGTCGGCGGCACCTTCGTCACCCGCATCCCGTGGATCCTGGACCGCCTGGACCTCTCCCCCGGGCAGCTCGGCCTCGCCCTGGTGATGCCCGCCATCGGCTCCTCCCTCGCGATGCCGCTGGCCGGGCGCGTCGTCCACCGCTACGGCGGCCGGGCGGCGGTCCGCGGACTGCTCTCGCTCTGGTGCCTGGCCCTCACCCTGCCCGCGCTCGCCCCCTCGCTGCCCGCCCTGTGCGCGGTACTGCTGGTGTACGGCGCCACGGCCGGCACGGCGGACGTCGCGATGAACGCCCAGGGCGTGGAGATCGAGCAGCGCCTCGGCCGTTCGGTCATGTCCGGACTGCACGGGATGTGGAGCGCGGGCGGCCTGGTGGCCTCCGGCTTCGGCATCCTGGCCGCCCACCTCGCCCTGGACGCCCGGCTCCAGCTGGCCGTCACCGCCCTCGTGCTGCTCGCCCTCGCCCAGCCGGTCTGCCGCGGACTGCCCGACCTCCGCTCCCCCGCGGATTCCGAGGCCCCGCCGCGCTTCGCCCTGCCGCCGCGCAGCTCGCTGGTGATCGGCCTGGTCGGCTTCTGCGCGGTGTTCGGCGAGGGCGCCTCGATGGACTGGAGCGGCGTCTACCTCAAGGACGTCACCGGCGCCTCGGCCACCGTGGCCGCCGCCTCGTACACCGCCTTCGCGTTCACCATGGCGGTCAGCCGCCTGGCCGGCGACGCGGTGGTCCGCCGCCTCGGCGCCGTCCGCACCAGCCGCCTGAGCGGGGCCGTCGCCACCCTGGGCGGCGTCCTGGTGGTGGCCGCCGACACCCCGGCGCTGGCCGTCCCGGGCTTCGCCCTGATCGGCATCGGCGTCGCGGTGATCGTCCCGCTGGCCTTCGCGGCCGCCGGCCGGATCGGCAGCAACCCCAGCCAGGCCATCGCGGGCGTCGCCACCGTCACCTACACCTCCGGCCTGATCGCCCCCGCCGTCATCGGCGCCCTCGCCCAGGCCACCTCCCTGACCGTCTCCTTCGGCCTGGTCACCCTGCTCGCCCTCGCCCTCCTGCTGAGCGCCGGCGCCCTGCGCCGGGCCGAACCGAACTCCGCCGGGGAGAACGTGACCGGGCTGCCGCCGGAGAACGCCTCCGGAAAGAACCTCTCGACGATCTGACGGGGATTCCCGCGCCGGGCGCGACGGCCCGGACGCCGCGCCGCCACCCCACCGACCCGCTCCCCGGGGCGAAATCCCTTTGCCCGGGCGGGCGTTGCGGGCCGACACTGGGGCCGTGCTCGGATTCGTCAGAACTGACAACGAAGCCCTGGTCGCCTGCCTGGGCGACCCACAACGCACCGTGGCCGCGTACCGGGAGCTGCTCCGGCGCGGGGCGGACGCGCTCGAAGCCATCCGGGCCGGCCTGGCCGACGACCGCGCGGCCGTCCGGGAGGGCTGCTGCCGGCTCCTGGACCACCTCGTCGACACCGACTCCATGGGCCGGC
This sequence comes from Kitasatospora sp. NPDC059088, assembly GCF_042738155.1. NCBI lineage: Bacteria > Bacillati > Actinomycetota > Actinomycetes > Kitasatosporales > Streptomycetaceae > Kitasatospora > Kitasatospora sp. NPDC059088. The sequence continues at coordinate 10,739 of NZ_JBHYGR010000028.1, forward strand.
TGATCACCATGGCCGACGACCCGGACCCCGAGGTCAGGATCGCCGCGTTCCACGCCCTGGCCTGCGACCGCTGCAAGGACGACGCCTGCGCACCGGGCGCGGGCCTGGTCCTCGAACCCGCCCTCCGCCACCTCGCCGACGACCCGGACCCCCGGGTCCGGTCGCGGGCCGCCGAGCTGGTCGGCAAGTTCGTCCACACCGACGCCCGCGCCGCCGACGCCCTGACGGCCGCCCGCACCGGGGACCGCAGCCCGGCCGTCCGGAAGAAGGCGGGGTGGTACGCCCCCGGCGGGCCGATCCACCGGCGGACCGCCCCGCGCACCCCGGACCGGCCCGTGGCGGGGACCGGCTAGGCTCGGCCCGTGCCCGCAGCCCTGACCACGCCCGCCGACTCCGCCGCTCCGGCCGCTCCCGCCGAAGCGGTCGAACCCGCCGAGGCCGCAGAGGCCGCGGAGACCACCGAACGGGCCCCGGGCCGCTCGCCCTGGTGGCGGTTCGGCCTGCTGGTGGTCCTGCTGGGGGCGTGCGCCGGGTCGCTGCTGCTGTGGAGCCCGACGGACCTGCTCTCCGGCGGCCTGGCGGACCGGCTGCCCGGCTACTGGTTCGCCCCGCTGTTCGCCCTGGTCTACGCCGTCGGCACGCTCGCCTTCGTCCCGCGCCCCGCGCTGAACGCCGTGGCCGGCCTGCTGCTCGGCATCCAGCAGGGCGTGCTGCTCGCCGTCCTCGGCACCACCCTGGGCGCGGCCCTGGCCTTCGGCCTCGGCCGGGGCCTGGGCCGGGAGGCGCTCAGGCCGTACCTGCGCGGCAAGGTGCTGGGCGCCCTCGACCAGCGCTTCACCGACCAGGGCTTCCGCAGCGTCCTGGTGCTGCGGCTGCTCCCCGGCCTGCCCTTCCAGGCCGGGAACTACGGCGCCGCCTTCTCCGGGGTCCGCTTCCTCCCCTTCCTGCTCGCCACCGCGATCGGCGTGGTCCCGACCACCGCCGTCTACGTGACGGCCGCCGCCAGCGCGGACCAGCCCGGCTCGGCGGCCTTCCTGGTCTCGGCCGGGGTGATCGCCCTGCTGGTGCTCGGCAGCCTGGTCGGCGCCTGGCGGGCCTACGCCGCCCGCCGTCGTCCGCGTACCGACTGACCCCTTCTCCGGTAAACCATGAGATTTACAACATGACGGAGCGTCACCGCCCACGGCGAGCCCGCTTCGCTCCGTAGTTAGTGCACGGACACATGTCCGTTTTGCCCACCCTTGCCCCACTGTGAACCCTGTTGATCTCGCCGAATTGCCCGTGCCATTCTCGACCGGCCGGGGGGCGATGCCTTTCGGCTGTTCATGCACGAACGGAAAGGCAGCAATTCATGAAGTCGAAGAAGTCGAAGGCCGTCTCCCTGCTCATCGGCGGGGCCGCCATGGCCATCCCGCTGCTGGGCGTCAACACCGTCAACGCCCCGCAGGCGAGCGCGATGACCTTCGACCCCAACGCCTGCCTGGACCTCTCCCAGGTCCAGAAGTGCGAGAACGGCACCCTGTGGGGATTCGTCCGCCCGCAGGGGCCGACCCAGGACCCGTGCGGAATGCCCTGGCGAGCCGTGAAGGTCGGCAACTGCTAGGAGCCGATCCCGGCGCGCGGATCATCGTTCCGTGCACGAATTCCGGAATACGACCGGGCGCCCGGTGAGCCGCGGGGGGGGGGCGGCCCCCCCCCCCGGGGCCGGGGGGGGGCCCCGGAGAAAATGACATTGACCCGCCCCGGGGGGTGGCCGGGCTCCGGCCGGCGCGGGGGGGGGCCGGGCATAGGAGGG
>NZ_JBHYGR010000028.1:12543-18240 GCF_042738155.1 Kitasatospora sp. NPDC059088
ACCCCCCCCACCCCCACCCCCCTCGTGTTTCTTGTGGGGGTGCGGCGCGGCGGTGCTTCCCCCCCGGCGCGGGGCGCCCCCCCCCCCCCCCCCCCCGGTGCCCGGTCGGTCCTCCCGGTCAGTCGTCCTGGTCCTCGCCCTGGTCGTCGCCGTCGTCCGACCGGCTGCCGGTCGGCCGGGCGAAGGCCTGGGAGCCCTCGGCCGCCGGGGCGTCGGTACCGGCGACCAGGTTGCCGCTGGTCGATTCGAACACCAGGGTGTTCCCGGCCGCGGACACGAACGGGGCGTTGGAGGAGCCGTTGCCGGCCGAGCCGTCCGGCGCGGTGGTGACCCGCTCGGTGCGGCCGGTGCGCAGGTCCTGGCGGTAGACGTCCCAGCCCGGGTGCTGGGGGCCCGGCACCAGGTTGTCGGCGGCGGAGTCGAAGTAGAGCCACCGGTTGTCGGCGGTGATCGAGCCGTGCCCGGAGGAGCCGACCGAGGTGGTCCCCGGCAGGCCGCCGCTCACCTTCCGCACGGCGCCCGTCCGCAGGTCCCGGACGTGCAGCACGGTGTGGTAGCGGTGGCCGCCGGTGGAGCCGCCCGGCTCGGGCAGGGAGTAGACGGCGTACCGGCCGTCCGGGCTGACGGTGGCGTCGAAGTCCGCGTCGGCGACCTTGCCGTCGACGTCGTAGCTGGCGGGCGTGAGCTTCCCGGAGGCCGCGTTCCAGGTGTAGTAGACGGCGCTGGTCGGCCGGGCCAGGGACAGCTCCGGCGCCGCGGCGCGGGCGGTGGGGGCGGTGGGGGCCGCCGGGGCGGGGGTCGGCCCGGTCGGCAGCAGCTCGGAGAGCGAGCCGAAGCCGATGGTGCGCCCGTTCGCGCTGATGGTCGGGCGGAAGGAGGTGCTCTCGCCCGGCTTGCCGGCCGTGTCCCGGGAGATCAGCCGGGTGGTGTGGGTCCGGCGGTCGGTGAGGTAGACGTTGATCTTCCAGGTGTACGGCCTGGCCAGCGAGGGCGCGGCCCCGGGTGCGGCCCCGGCACCGGCTCCGGGCGCGGGGTCCACCACGGTCGGGTCGAGGTCCGTCCGGGAGGACACGTAGACCACGTACCGGCCGTCGGCGCTGATCTGCGGCGCGTAGGAGGCGTGGAACTGGTCGGTGTCGGTGGCCGTGAGCCCGCCGCTGACCAGCTCGGTGCGGCCGGTCCTGCGGTCCCGGAGGTACACCTCGGTGCGGCCCTTGACCTGCATGCCGGGCACCACGTTGTCGGCGTTGCTCTCGAAGGCGACGTAGCGGCCGTCGGCGTTGATCGCGGCCTGGTCGGTCCAGCCGTTCAGCGCCTCGCCCGAGTCGGAGAGGTTGACCCGCTCGGTGCGGCCGGTGCGCAGGTCCCGCAGATAGGCGTCGCGCCCGCCCACGGTGGGCTGGGGCACCAGGTTCTTGGCCCAGGAGGTGAACAGGGCGTAGCGGCCGTCCGCGCTGACCCCCTGGCTCCAGGACTGGTCGTCGGGGGCGGCGCCGTTCACCCCGGTGCTGATCCGGACGGTGCCGCGCAGCGCCGGGTCGGCCTGGGCGGGGGCGGCGGTGACGGCGAGTGCGACGGCGGCGGCCAGCACGCTGCCGGCGCCCAGCAGCCGGCGGTCGCGGGTGCCCCGGGTGGTACGTGTGGTCCGGGTGGTACGTGTCATGAGCTCAGTCCCCTCTGCTCGCCCGGCCGGGCTCCCTCCCGGCGGCGGGCTCTCGACCGAGCCAATCGGTCGGGAGGCCCGGCGGTCAACGGCCCGGGGTGATCTCGGCGGAAAATCCACCAACGAGCCCGTGCCGCAGGACAGAAGGCCAACACCCGCCGGCCGCCGCCGTCGCCCTCCCCCACCCGCGGGCCCACCCGCCGGGCGACAATTCGGTCGCACCGGCGGGCCGTCGGCGGCCAGGATGTCCGGCATGACCGAACTCACCCCGCGGGTCGACCCGCCGATGGCCGCCGACGAGGCCGCCATGCTCATCTCCTGGCTCGACTACCACCGCAGCACGCTCGCCCTGAAATGCGCGGGCCTGACCGACGACCAGCTGCGGCTGCGCTCCGTCCCGCCGTCCACGCTCTCGCTGCTCGGCCTGGTCCGGCACATGGCCGAGGTGGAACGGCACTGGTTCCAGGGCGTGCTGCTGGGCGCGGAGGTCGCCACCGGTCACTACTGGACCGAGGCGGATCCGGACGGCGACTTCGACAACGTGGCCACCGCCGACGTCGCGGCGGACTTCGCCACCTGGCGCGCCGAGATCGAGGCCGCCCGCCGGGCGTCGGCCGGTCTGCCGCTGGACACCGTCGGCAAGCGGCCGCGCCACGACCGGGAGGTGACGCTCCGCTGGATCCTGGTCCACATGATCGAGGAGTACGCGCGACACAACGGTCACGCGGATTTGTTGCGCGAACTGGTGGACGGTTCGACCGGCGAGTGAAATCGTTTCCGCATTGTTGACAGAAGGTCAATTGCGCGGTGACCGCTACCGATATGGTCTACGCGCGCAACCGTACGGAGCTGCGCCGCGTCGCTCTCTTTGCCCGGGTCCGCCCGGGTTTCCGGCACGGCACGACTCTTACGGGGGCCGCGAGCGGGCACGGGACCGGTGAACAGTGCGATACTCGGACAGTTCCGTCGAGTGGATGACGTGTCAAGAAGGACACTCACCCCCGGGGGACCAGACGGGACGAGGCAGGGAGGCGCGGCATGGGAGCACTTCGCGACGAGCACCACAACGGGTGGCTGATGCCCTCCGGGAACTACCCGGCCGCGGTGTACGACGACGAGTGGGTGGATCAGGAGACGGTGCCGGCCGTCCCCGCGCCCGCGAAGATCGTCTCCCTGCGGCCGACGGGCTTCGAGGCGGCCCGCACGGTCGGTGAGCACATCCGGGCGTCCATCCCGGTGGTGATGGACCTCACCGAGATGAACGAGGCCGAGGCCAAGCGCATGGTCGACTTCGCCTCGGGGCTGATCTTCGGCACCCAGGGCGGCATCGAGCGGATCGCCCGCCGGGTCTTCCTGCTCACCCCGGCGGACGTCGAGGTGATGGTGATCGACCGGCCGATCGACGACACCGGGTTCTACAACCAGAGCTGAGCGCAGCGGCGCGGGCCGTGCGGCCCGCTCCACCCCGACCGGGGACGGCACCCGCCGTCCCCGGTTTTTTGCTGCCCGCCGACCGGTCACCGGCCTCGCAGATGAGATCCGCACCGTAAAAGTGAGACATCGGTGTCTCACTTGGCCTACACTCGTTGCATGGCCACCGACCGCGACACCGTTCTGGAAGCCGCCGTCGGCGTGCTGTCCCGCCGCCCCACCGCCCACCTGGACGAGATCGCCCGCAGCGCGGGCATCAGCCGGGCCACCCTGCACCGGCTGTTCCCCGGCCGCGACGCGCTGATCCGCGAGGTCGGCCTGCTGGGCCTGCAGCGCTTCGCCGCCGCCCTGGACACCGCCGCCACCGAGGAGGGCGACGCCCAGGCCGCGCTGCGCCGCCTGGTGGACGCCGCCGTCCCGGACGCCATGCTCTGCGCCTTCCTGGCCGGCGAGAACCAGCTCTACGACCACGCGGACATCAACGACCTCTGGGAGGTCCAGATCGACCGGCTGCACGCGCTCTTCCTGCGCGGGCAGCGCGAGGGCGTCTTCCGGATCGAGCTGAGCGCCGCCTGGCTGAGCGAGGCCTTCTTCGACCTGGTGGCCGGGATCGGCTGGGCCATCCAGGACGGCCGGCTCGCCCCGCGCGACGCCGCCTTCTCGCTCGCCGAGCTGTTCCTCGGCGGCGCGCTGCGCCGGCCGGAGGCCGCCGCACCCGTCGCCACGCCTGTCACCACCCCTGTCGCCGCCACCCCTGTCGCCGCGACCCACAGCACCTCGGACCGGAAACCGGAAACCGATACACCATGAGCGAGCGAAGCGAGCGAATCATCAAGGGCAGCGCATTGAGCGAAGCGTCTGCCGAGCGCAGCGAGGTGGGCGCATGAGCAGTACCCCCGCCCTGACCGTCCGCCAGCGCTGGACCGGCCTCGCCGTCCTGGTGCTGGCCGTCACCGTGGTCGCCCTCGACGCGACCGTGCTCTCCCTCGCCATTCCGTCCATCAGCGAGACGCTGCGCCCCAGCGGCACCCAGCTCCTGTGGATCGGCGACTCCTACTCCTTCGTGCTGGCCGGTCTGCTGGTCAGCATGGGCGCCCTGAGCGACCGGATCGGCCGCAAGAAGCTCCTGCTGACCGGTGCCGCCGCCTTCGGCGCGGCCTCCCTGCTGGCCGCGTACGCGCCGGGCCCGGGCTGGCTGATCCTGGCCCGCGCGCTGCTCGGCGTCGCCGGGGCGACGATCATGCCCTCCACCCTGTCGCTGATCCGCAGCCTCTTCCCGGACGACCGGGAGCGGGCCACCGCGATCGGCATCTGGGGCGCGGCCGCCACGGCCGGTGCCGCGCTCGGGCCGGTGGTCGGCGGGCTGCTGCTGGAGCACTTCTGGTGGGGCTCGGTGTTCCTGCTGAACATCCCGGTGCTGCTCCTGCTGCTGGTGCTCGGCGCCTGGCTGCTGCCGGAGTCCAAGGACCCGAAGCCGGGCCGCTGGGACGTGCTGAGCGTCGGGCTGTCGATGGCCGGGGTGATCGGCGTGGTCTACGCGATCAAGGAGGCCGCCGCGCACGGCGTGGCCCGCTGGGACGTCCCGGTCACCTTCCTGCTCGGCGCCGCCGCGCTCACCCTGTTCGTCCGCCGCCAGCTGCGGCTGGAGACCCCGCTGCTGGACGTCCGGCTGTTCCGCGACCGGCGGTTCACCGCCGCCGTCACGGCCTCGCTGATCTCCCTGGTCGGCCTGTCCGGCGTGATCTTCGTGGTCTCGCAGTACCTCCAGCTGGTGCGCGGCTACGAGCCGCTCCAGGCGGGCCTGGCGGAGCTGCCGGCCTTCGCCGGCTCGGTGGCGGGCGGTCTGCTGACCGCCCGGATCGCCCGGCGCTTCGGCGCGCGCAAGGCGCTGACCGTCAGCCTGCTGGCGATGGGCCTGGCGGCGGGCGCGCTGGGCTGGCTCCAGCAGGACACCACCTACCTGCTGCTGGCGGTCTCCTTCCTGATCACCGGCACCGCGGAGGGCGTGGTCTACACCCTCGGCGCCGACCTGGTGCTGAGCGCCGCGCCCGCTGACAAGGCCGGGGCCGCCTCGGCGGTCTCCGAGACCGCGTACGAGCTGGGCACCGCGCTCGGCATCGCGCTGGTCGGCTCGGTGGTCGGCTCGATCTACGCGAACGGGCTGTCCGTACCGGCCGGGGCCTCCCCGGAGGTCGCCGCCCGGGCCGGGGAGTCGCTGGGCGCGGCCGTGGAGACGGCGGAGGGGCTGTCGCCGGACCTCGCCCGGCCGCTGCTGGCGAGCGCCCGGGACGCCTTCGTGCACGGCATGAACAGCGCCGGGCTGCTGGCCGGGGTGCTGCTGCTCGGCGCGGGCGTGCTGGCCTGGCTGCTGCTGCGCGGGCTGTCCGCGCCGACGGCGGCCGAGCCGGTCACCGCCGGGCCGGTCGCCGCCGGGCCGGGACAGCCGGAGCAGGCGGAGCAGCCCCAGGTGCGCGCGTAAGGAGACGCGGGGTAGGGGGGGTGGCGCGGGGGGGGGCCCGCGCCGAGACGAGAGGGGGGGGGGGGGGGGGATCACCGCACCCCGCGGACAGGACCGCGCCCCCCCCCCCACACACCCCCGCGGC
>NZ_JBHYGR010000028.1:18250-21415 GCF_042738155.1 Kitasatospora sp. NPDC059088
GGGCCGCTGTGCGCGCGGTGCGCCCCCCGCGCGGGCGCCCTTCGCGCTCCCGAGACCGCGCTCACAGCGCAGCGCCCCCCCCCCCCCCTATCTCCCATGTCGGGCGGCGGCTAGGAGACCCCGAAGGGCAGTTCCAGCTCGGCCCAGACCACCTTGCCGTCCCGGGTCAGCCGGCTGCCCCAGCGCTGGGCGAGTTCGCTGACCAGGAACATCCCGCGCCCGCCCTCGTCCTGCTCCGCGAAGGGGCGCAGCTGCGGGGCCGCGCCGCCGGCGTCGGAGACCTCGACGGTGAGCACCCGGTCGCGGAACAGCCGCAGCCGGCGCGGCGCCTCGGCGTGCAGCAGGGCGTTCGTGACCAGTTCGCTGACCAGCAGTTCGGCGTAGTCGGAGAGCGCGTTCAGGCCCCAGGCGTCCAGGGCGGCCCGGGTGAAGCGGCGGGCCTTGCCGGGGAGCTTTCCGCCGCCGGTGAGCGGGAGGGTGGCGACCCGGTCGGCCGGCACCGGCAGCGCCCGGGCCATGATCATCGCGATGTCGTCCTCGGTGCCGTCGGTGACCAGGGCGCCGATCACCGCGTCGCAGCTCTCCTCCAGCGTCCGGCCGGGCCCGGACAGGGTGCGGGCCAGCCGGTCGATGCCGTGGTCCAGGTCCTGGCCGCGCCGCTCCACCAGTCCGTCGGTGTAGAGGGCGAGCAGCGCGCCCTCGGGGAGGGTGAAGCCGATGGACTCGAAGGCGACCCCGCCGACGCCGAGCGGGACGCCGGGCGGCACCTCGATCCTGCGGGCGGTGCCGTCGGTGCCGACCCAGACCGGCGGCAGGTGCCCGGCCGAGGCGACCTGGACGGTGCGCTCCAGCGGGTCGTAGACGGCGCAGATGCAGGTGGCGAACTGGCCCTCGCCGATCCCCGAGGCGGTCTCGTCCAGTCGGGTGAGCACCTGCTCGGGCGGCATGTCCAGGGTGGCCAGGGTGCGGGCGACGGTGCGCAGTTGTCCCATGGTGGCGGCGGCCCGGATGCCGTGGCCCATCACGTCGCCGACCACCAGGGCGACCCGCCCGCAGGACAGCGGCACCACGTCGAACCAGTCGCCGCCGACCTCGCTGACCACGCTGCTGGGCAGGTAGCGGTAGGCGATCTCCAGCCCGAGGGTGCGGTGGATCTCCTGCGGCAGCAGGCTGCGCTGGAGGGTGAGGGCGGTCTCCCGCTCCCGGCGGTAGAGCCGGGCGTTGTCCAGGGCCAGGGCGGTGCGGGCGACGAGTTCCTCGGCGAGCGCGACGTCGGCGTCGTTGAACGGCTCGGGGTTGCGCATCCGGATGAACTCGGAGCCGCCGAGGACCATGCCCCGGGCGGTGATCGGCACCATCAGGTACGAGTGGATGCCGGCGGCCATCCCGGGGGCGACCCGGTCCTCGCTGGACACCAGGCCGCGCAGCACCTCCTCGTCCACGTGGGCGCGCAGCAGCGGCCGCCCGCTGCGCAGGCACTGGGTGTAGCTGCGGTCGGGGGCGTACTCGGAGGTCTCGCCGACGACGTCCACGGCGTGCGCCAGGCCGGTGTCGTAGTTCTCGCCGACCGCGACGGCGCGCAGGGTGACGGAGCGGTCGGAGGGGATCGGGGTGGGCTCGGACCCGCGCAGCACCGGTTCCAGCAGGTCGACGGTGGCGAAGTCGGCGAACCGGGGGACGACGGCCTCGATGAGTTCCTCGGCGGTGCGCTGGAGGTCGAGGGTGGTGCCGATCCGGGCGGTGGCCTCGGCGATGGTGGCCAGCCGCTCCTGGGCCCGGGCGGCCCGGGCCTCGGCCTGGAAGCGTTCGGTGACGTCGATGATGGAGGAGCAGACGCCGAAGACCCGGCCGGTGGAGTCCTCCAGCCGGAAGTAGGAGGCGGACCACGCGCGGTCCCGCTTGGGGTCGCCCGGGACGCGGCCGTGCGAGCGGGCGTCCACCACGGGCTTGCCGGTCTTGAGGACCTGTCGCATGGTCTGTTCGATCTCGCCGCTGTTGATGCCGGGCAGGACGGCGGATATCCGGCGGCCGAGGTGGGCGGAGACCGGCACGCCGTTCATCCGGGCCAGCGCCTCGTTGATCCGGACGTAGCGCAGGTCGCTGTCGTAGACGGCCATGCCGATCGGGGAGCGGCCGAAGACGCCGTCCAGCACCGCGAGGTCGGCCTCGACGGCGTGCAGGGCCCGGGTGTCGGAGGCGGTGGCGAGCAGCAGCAGGGTGCCGGCCGGTCCGGCGATCGGGTAGGTGCGGAACTCCAGCTCGACCCGGTGGCCGTCGCGGTGACGGACCGGGAAGACGAAGGAGGCGCCGCTGCCGGACATGATCCGCTGGAACAGGCCGAGCACCGCGGGCCGGTCGGTCTCGTCGGTGAGCAGCCGGGCGGCGTAGCTGCCGACGGCCTCCTCGGCGGAGTAGCCGAGCAGCGCCTCGGCGTCCTCGCTCCAGTGCAGGATCAGACCGTCGCTCTGCAGCAGGGCCGTGGCGAGCGGGACGAGGCGGTGGCCGTCCGGACGTACGGGATCGCCGCTCGGCGCGGGGCCGGCGGCGGCGGTCGCGTCCCACTCGTGTCCGTGCATTCAGGCAGCACCCCGGTTCGGCTCGTGCCCGGCCGGGTGGGCCTCGCGGTCGGTGCCGGCCGGGGTTCTTCTCCAGACTGCACGGACATCGGCCGCCCGGCGACCCCTTGGTCAGGGGCCGTCCGGTCGCTCGGTTGTACGGGCGTCATGGGCGTACCGGCCGCAGCGTACTCTCCAGAACGCCCGCCCACTGCCGGATCACTCCGGAACGTCGAAGGCTGTCGTCGGTGAGCAGGTTGGCCAGGCCGAGTCCGCGGGCGAGGTCCAGGGTGGCCTGCACCGATTCGCGCACGCCCGGGCGGGTCTCGTCGGCGTCCAGGAACTCCACGGCGGCCCGGTGGGCCTCCCGGCCGACGTGGCCCTCCAGGGCGACGATCCGCTCCCGCAGGCCGTCCTCGGTGGCGGCGGCGGTCCACAGGTGCAGGGCGGCCCGGAACAGCGGGCCGGTGTAGAGGCGGACGATCATGTCGACCACGGCCCGGGTCCGGTCGGGGCCGGGGGGGGGGGGGGGGCGCGGGGGGCGGGGGGGGCGGGGGGGCGGGGCCGCGCGGGGCGCGGGGAGCGTGCGCGCGCGCGGGCGCGAGCGCGC
>NZ_JBHYGR010000028.1:21425-34772 GCF_042738155.1 Kitasatospora sp. NPDC059088
CGCAACCGCGGGCGGGTGTCGTGGCGGACGATCTTGTCGCCCCGGGCCGGGGGCCGGTGGGGGCGGGCGGCCGGCAGCTCGTCCGCGTGGGCGCGGACGGCTGCCCGCCGCTCGGCGGTGACGTGCTCGACGGCCGCGGTGAAGAGGTCCTCGCGGGTCGGGAAGTGGTGCTGGGCGGCGCCCCGGGAGACGCCGGCCCGTTCCGCGACCACGGTGACGGTGGAGCCCTGCCAGCCGAGCTCGGCCAGGCAGTCCACGGCGGCCGCGAGCAACCGGGCCCGGGTCGCTCGGCTGCGGTCCTGCTGGGGGGTGCGGACGGCGGGTTGGCTGGTCATGGCGGGTGGCGGTTCCTGTGTCGATGGGGTCTGCTCCGGTCGGGGCGCGGCGGATCGGGGCGCCGCGGGTCGATCCTCACAGACGGGCCGCGCCCTCCGGCCGCCCGGGTCCCGGGCTGCGGGGTCCTGGGCGCCCTGGACCTGGCCGCCCTGGCGCCGGCCGACGGGGTCCCGGCCGACGGGTCTCAGCGGGCGGCCTCGCGGGCGCGCAGTTCTCGGCGGAGGATCTTGCCGGCCGCCGACTTGGGGACGGCGTCCACGAACTCCACCGCGCGCACCTTCTTGTAGGGGGCGACCTGCCCGGCGACGTACCCGGTGACCTCCTCCGCGGTGAGCCCGCTGCCGGGGGCGCGGACCACGAAGGCCTTGGGGCACTCCGTCCCGTCGGCGTCCCGGACGCCGATGACGGCGGCGTCGGCGATCTGCGGGTGGCCGAGCAGGACGGCCTCCAGTTCGGCGGGGGCGACCTGGTACCCCTTGTACTTGATCAGCTCCTTGACCCGGTCGACGACGAACAGGTAGCCGCGCCCGTCCACGTGGCCGATGTCGCCGGTGTGCAGCCAGCCCTCGGCGTCGACCATGGCGGCGGTGTCGGAGGGGCGGCCGAAGTAGCCCTTCATCACCTGGGGGCCGCGGATCAGCAGCTCGCCCGGCTCCCCCGGCCCGAGGTCCCGGCCGGAGCCGTCCAGGGCGATGACCCGCAGCTCGGTGGAGGGGACCATCCGGCCGACCGAGCCGGGCACCGGGTCGCTCTCCGTCGGGGAGACGACGTGGGTGACCGGGGACAGCTCGGTCATCCCGTAGCCCTGGAGCAGGTGCGGCAGGCCCAGCCGGCGGGCGCAGGCCTCGGCGAGCTCCTGGTCCAGCGGGGCGGCCGCGCACAGCAGGTACTCGACCGAGGAGAGGTCGAAGTCGGCCACGACCGGGTGCTTGGCCAGCGCGAGCACGATCGGCGGGGCGACCACCAGGCCCTGCACCCGGTGCCGCTCGACCGCACCGCAGAACTGCTCCAGGTCGAAGCGGGGCAGCACCACCACGGTGGCGCCGCACCGCAGCGGCTGGTTGAGCAGCGCCGTCAGGCCGTAGATGTGGAAGAAGGGGAGCACCGCGAGCACCCGTTCGCCGACGGAGGGGCGGTAGAGGGCGTCGGTCTGGGCCAGGTTGGTGGCGATCGAGCGATGGGTGAGCATCACCCCCTTGGGCAGTCCGGTGGTGCCACTGGAGTACGGCAGCACGGCGACGTCCTCGCCCGGGTCGATCGCGGGCTCCGGGGCGGGGCCGGTGGCGGCCAGCAGGTCGGCGAGCGAGCGGTGGCCCTCGGCACCGTCCAGCACGATCACCTCGACCGGCGGGCGGCCGTCGGCGGCCAGCAGCTCGGCGGCGGCGCGGGCGGTCGCCAGGAACGGGGAGACGGTGATCAGGCAGCGGGCGGCGCTGTCCGCGAGCTGGCCGGCCAGCTCGCGGGCGGTGCTGAGGGAGGACACCGTGGTCACGGTGGCACCGGCCCGGCTGGCACCGTAGTAGGCCATCGGATAGGTGACCGAGTTGGGGCTGAACAGGGCCACCACGTCGCCCTTGCCCACCCCGCTCTCCGCCAGTGCGGCGGCGACCCGCTCGACGGAGGCGGCCAGCCGCGCGTAGCTGACCTCCTCCCCGGTGAGGCCGTCGATCAGGGCCGGCCGCTCGCCGTACCCGGCGGCGGCGGCGAGCACCGCGTCATGGATCGGCAGGTCGATGACGGGGACGTCCGGGAACTCGCTACGGAACACCAAGGCATGCCTCCAGTAAGGAAGTTGACGCAGCAACCAAATCGGCGAGCGGATGGCACGGGGCGTGTTCAGGAGCATACGGACAGTCCGGGCGGGGCTGGGCCATTGTGGGAAACCGGGGGCGGGGCAGGCGTGGCGCAGCCGCTCCGAAGGGCGTTCGGACGACCCGACCGGCGTGCGGTGACGACCTGCGCGCTGCGGTGGCGGCCGCGCGCCCCTCGGCGCCGGGGGCTCAGTAGGACTTGGGCAGGCCCAGGGTGTGCTGGGCGACGAAGTTGAGGATCATCTCCCGGCTGACCGGGGCGACCCGGCCGACCCGGGTGGCGGCGAGCAGGGCGCCCAGGCCGTACTCCTGGGTGAGGCCGTTGCCGCCCAGGGTCTGCACCGCCTGGTCGACCGTCCGGGCGGCGGCCTCCCCCGCGGCGTACTTGGCCATGTTGGCGGCCTCCCCGGCGGCCAGGTCCTCGCCCGCGTCGTAGAGCAGCCCGGCCTTCTGGGTCATCAGCCGGGCCAGCTCGACCTCCACCGCGCACTGGGCCAGCGGGTGCGCCAGGCCCTGGTGGGCGCCGATCGGGGTGGACCAGACCGTGCGGGTCTTCGCGTACTCCACCGCCTTGCCGAGCGCCTGCCGGGCCAGCCCGAGGGAGAAGGCGGCGGTCAGGATGCGCTCCGGGTTGAGGCCCGCGAACAGTTGGAGCAGGCCGGCGTTCTCGTCGCCCACCAGGGCGTCGGCGGGCAGCCGGACGTCGTCCAGGAAGACCTGGAACTGCTTCTCGGGGGCGACCAGCTCCATCGGGATCGCCCGGTACTCGAAGCCGGGGGTGTCCCGGGGGACGACGAACAGGCAGGGCTTGAGCTTGCCGGTGCGGGCGTCCTCGGTGCGGGCCACGAACAGCACGGCGTCGGAGTGGTCGATGCCGGAGACGAAGACCTTGCGGCCGGTCAGCAGCCAGTCCTCGCCGTCCCGGCGGGCGACGGTGGAGATCCGGTGCGAGTTGCTGCCCGCGTCCGGCTCGGTGATGCCGAAGGCCATCCTGCGGCTGCCGTCGGCCAGTCCGGGCAGCCAGCGGCGCTTCTGCTCCTCGGTGCCGTACCGGGCTATCACCGTGCCGCAGATCGCCGGGGAGACGATCAGCAGCAGCAACGGGCAGCCCGCGGTGCCGAGTTCCTCCAGGACGATGGCGAGGTCGCTGATGCCGCCGCCCCCGCCGCCGTACTCGGCGGGCAGGTTGACGCCCAGGTAGCCGGCCTTGCCCGCGTCCGCCCACAGCTCCTCGGCGGGCTCGCCGGCCCGGGCCTTGGCCAGGTAGTAGGCGGAGCCGTAGCGGCGGCCGAGGTCGCCGACGGCCTGGCGCAGGGCGGTGCGTTCGGGGGTTTCGAGGAGCTGACTGCCGATGGACGACATGCGTGGTCCTTCCGCTGGGCGGGTGGTCGGGCGGTGCTCAGGACTCTTCGGGGGATCAGGACTCTTCGGGCGACTTGACGACGGCGAGCAGGGCGCCGAGCCGGACCTGCTGCCCCGGGGTCACGCGCAGGTCCACCAGGGTGCCGTCGGCCGGGGCGGTGACCCGGTGCTCCATCTTCATCGCCTCCAGCACCAGCAGCGGCTGCCCGGCGGTGACGGTGTCGCCGACGGCGGCGGTGGTGCGCAGGACGGTGCCGGGCATCGGGGCGAGCAGGGCGCCGGGGTCGCGCTGGGCGGTGGGGTCGGGGAAGCGCGGCAGCGCGGTGAGCGCGGTGCTGGCGGTCGGGGAGTCGACGTACACCCGGTCGCCGTAGCGGGCCACGTCGTAGCGCCGCTGCACCTCGCCCTCGCGCAGCAGGACGAACCCGGCCTCGGCCTCGACGAGTTCGACGTCCGGGTGGTCGACGGCCTCCAGGCCGCCCCTGGTCCGGCGGTAGCGGACCTCCCACTCGACGCCGTCGGGGGCCCCGTAGCGCTTGGACTGGGGCTGGGAGGGCAGGTTGCGCCAGCCGGACGGCAGCGCGGTGCCGCGCGCGGCCGCGTCGGCGAGGGCGGCGGCCAGGGCGGCCCGCCCGGTGCTCCTGGTGTCGGGGGCGAGCAGTTCGGCCGAATGCTCGGCCAGGAAGCCGGTGTGCAGCCGCCCGGCCAGGAAGGCCGGGTGCCGCAGTGCGCGGACCAGCAACTCCCGGTTGGTGGAGGGCCCGTGGATCCGGGCGCGGGCCAGCGCGTCGGCCAGCTTCCGGGCGGCGGCGGCGCGGGTCGGCGCCCGGACGATCACCTTGGCGAGCATCGCGTCGTAGTGCGGGCTGATCTCGCTGCCGGCCGCCATCCCGGAGTCCAGCCGCAGCCAGGAGTCCGTTCCCACCCCGGGCCCGCTGAACTCCTTGTGCTCCGAGGTCAGTTCGAGGCGGTGCAGGGTGCCGGTCGCGGGCTGCCAGTCCTTCGCCGGGTCCTCGGCGTACAGCCGGGCCTCGATCGCGTGGCCGGTGCTCGGCGGCGGCCCGCCCGCGGGCAGCTCCTCGCCCTCCGCGACGGCGAGTTGGAGCGCGACCAGGTCCAGGCCGGTGACCGCCTCGGTGACCGGGTGCTCGACCTGGAGCCGGGTGTTCATCTCCAGGAAGTAGAACCGGCCGTCCCCGGTGAGCAGGAACTCGGCGGTGCCGGCGCCGACGTAGCCGATCGCCCGGGCGGCGTCCGCGGCCGCGGCGTGCAACGCGGCCCGCACCTGCGGCGCCAGGCCGGGGGCCGGGGCCTCCTCGATCACCTTCTGGTGCCGCCGCTGCAAGGAGCAGTCGCGGTCGCCCACCGCCCACACCGTGCCGTGGGCGTCGGCCAGCAGCTGCACCTCCACGTGTCGGCCGCTGGGCAGGTAGCGCTCGCAGAACACCTCGTCGGAGCCGAAGGCCTTGGCCGCCTCGGCCCGGGCCGCCGCCAGTTCGCCGGGCAGGTCCGCCAGCCGTTCGACCACCCGCATGCCGCGGCCGCCGCCGCCCGCCGCGGCCTTCACCAGCACCGGCAGGTCGGCCTCGGTCGGCTCGGTGAGCGCGCCCAGCACCGGCACCCCCGCCTCGGCCATCAGCCGCTTGGCGGCCGTCTTGGAGCCCATCGCGGCGATCGCGGCCGGCGGCGGACCGACCCAGAGCAGGCCGGCGTCCAGCACGGCCCGGGCGAACTCCGCGTTCTCGGAGAGGAATCCGTACCCCGGGTGGACGGCGTCCGCCCCCGCCCGCAGAGCGGCCCGGACGATCAGCTCTCCGCGCAGGTAGGTGTCGGCGGGCGCGGCGCCGGGCAGCCGTACCGCCGCGTCGGCCTCCCGGACGTGCGGGGCGCCGGTGTCCGGGTCCGAGTGGACGGCGGTGGTCGCGATGCCGAGCTCCCGGCAGGTGCGGAACACCCGGCGGGCGATCTCGCCGCGGTTGGCGACCAGCAGGTTGGTGATCATCTGACCTCTCACATCCGGAAGACGCCGTAGCCACGCGCGCCCTCGACCGGCGCGTTGTGGATCGCGGACAGACACAGGCCCAGCACCGTACGGGTGTCACGCGGGTCGATCACGCCGTCGTCGTACAGCCGGCCGGACAGGAAGACCGGCAGCGACTCCGCCTCGATCTGCTGCTCGACCATCGCCCGGATCGCCGCGTCCGCGTCCTCGTCGTACGGCTGCCCCTTCGCCGCCGCCGACTGGCGGGCCACGATCGAGAGCACCCCGGCGAGCTGCTGCGGGCCCATCACCGCGGACTTGGCGCTCGGCCAGGAGAACAGGAAGCGCGGCTCGTACGCCCGGCCGCACATGCCGTAGTGGCCCGCCCCGTAGGAGGCGCCGAGCAGCACCGACAGGTGCGGGACCTTGGAGTTCGAGACGGCGTTGATCATCATCGCGCCGTGCTTGATGATGCCGCCCTGCTCGTAGTCCCGGCCGACCATGTAGCCGGTGGTGTTGTGCAGGAACAGCAGCGGGGTGTTCCGCTGGTTCGCCAACTGGATGAACTGGGCGGCCTTCTGGGACTCCGCGCTGAACAGCACGCCCTGGGCGTTGGCCAGGATGCCGACCGGGTAGCCGTGCAGCCGGGCCCAGCCGGTGGCCAGGCTGGCGCCGTACAGCGGCTTGAACTCGTCGAAGTCGGAGCCGTCGACGATCCGGGCGATCACCTCGCGCGGGTCGAAGGGCACCTTGAGGTCCCCCGGGACGATGCCCAGCAGCTCCTCCTCGTCGTACGCCGGAGGCGCGGCGCAGCGGTCCGGGCCGGGGCCCGGCTTGCGGTGCTCCAGCCGGGCGACGATCCGGCGGGCGATCCGCAGCGCGTCCGCCTCGTCCACCGCGAAGTGGTCGGCCAGGCCGGAGCTGCGGGCGTGCATCTCGGCGCCGCCCAGCGACTCGTCGTCGGCCTCCTCGCCGGTCGCCATCTTCACCAGCGGCGGGCCGCCGAGGAACACCTTGGCGCGCTCCTTGACCAGCACGGTGTGGTCCGACATCCCCGGCACGTAGGCGCCGCCGGCCGTCGAATTGCCGAACACCACGGCCACGGTGGGGATCCCGGCCGCCGAGAGCCGGGTCAGGTCGCGGAACAGGGCGCCGCCCGGGATGAAGATCTCCTTCTGGCTGGGCAGGTCCGCCCCGCCCGACTCGACCAGGTTCACCACCGGGAGCCGGTTCTGCAGCGCGATCTCGTTGGCCCGCAGGGCCTTGCGCAGCGTCCACGGGTTGCTGGCGCCGCCGCGCACCGTCGGGTCGTTGGCGGTGATCACGCACTCCACGCCCTCGACCACCCCGATGCCGGTGACCAGCGCGGCGCCCACCGGGTGGTCGCTGCCCCAGGCCGCCAGCGGGGACAGCTCCAGGAACGGCGAGTCCTGGTCCACCAGCAGCTCGATCCGCTCCCGGGCCAGCAGCTTGCCCCGCTTGCGGTGGCGCTCCACGTACTTGGGGCCGCCGCCGGCCAGCGCCTTGGCGTGCTCGGCGTCCAGCTCGGCCAACTTGGCGACCATCGCGGCACGGTGCTCCGCGTACTCGGGCCCGGCCGGGTCGACGCGGGTGGGCAGGACGGTCACAGCAGGGCCTCCGGGATGTCGAGGTGGCGCGAGCGCAGCCACTCGCCCAGGGCCTTCGCCTGCGGGTCGAAGCGGTGCTGGGCGGCGACGCCCTCGCCGAGCAGGCCGGTGAGGGTGAAGTTGACGGCCTTGAGGTTCGGCAGCAGGTGCCGGGTGACGGGCAGGTCGGCGGCCTCGGGGAGCAGTGCGCGCAGCCGGTCGACGGTGAGGGTGTACGCCAGCCAGCGCCAGGCGTCCTCGGTGCGGGCCCAGACGCCCAGGTTGGCGTCGCCGCCCTTGTCGCCGCTGCGGGCGCCGAGCACCAGGCCGAGCGGGGCGCGACGGGTCGGGCCCGGCGGCAGGGGCTCGGGCAACTCGGCGTCGACGGAGGCGACGTGGCCGGTGACGGCGGCGACGTGGCCGGTGCCGGCGGCGGGCGGGACGGTGATCCGGCGGCCGTCCGGCAGCACCGCGGTGTGCTCGACCAGCTTCGCGTCCAGGTACGCGGCGGTGAACACCCCGTACGGGGCGCCCGGGCCGGGTGGGGCGGTGAGGTGGAAGCCCGGGTAGCCGGCGAGGCCCAACTCCACGGCGGCCTTGCCGAGTTCGCGACCGACCTTGGCCGGATCCCGGTCCCGGGCGGTCAGTCGGAGCAGGGCGGACGCGGCCTCCTCGGTGTCGGCGTCCGGGTGGTCGGTGCGGGCGAGGGTCCAGCGCAGCTCGGCCGGGCGGACCTCGGGCGGCAGGGCGGCGGCCAACTGGCGTTGCACCAGGGCGGCCTTGGCCTCGATGTCCAGGCCGGTCAGGACGAAGACCACTTCGTTGCGGTGGCCGCCGAGCCGGTTCAGGCCGACCTTGAGGGTCGGCGGCGGGGCCTCGCCGCGCACGCCGTCGATCCGCACCCGGTCCGGGCCCTCCTCGGTGAGCCGCACGGAGTCCAGCCGGGCGGTCACGTCGGGGCCGAGGTAGTGCGCTCCGCCGGTCTCGTACAGGAGTTGGGCGGTGACCGTGCCGATCGTGACGGCCCCGCCCGTCCCGGGGTGCTTGGTGATCACGCTGGAGCCGTCGGCGTGCAGTTCCGCCAGCGGGAAGCCCGGGCGGTCCACGTCGTGCTCGCCGAAGAAGGCGTAGTTGCCGCCGGTCGCCTGCGCCCCGCACTCCAGCACGTGCCCGGCCAGCACCGCCCCGGCGAGGGCGTCCAGCTCGTCCGGGCCCCAGCCGAAGTGGGCGATCGCCGGCCCGGCCACCAGTGCGGCGTCCGTCACCCGCCCGGTCACCACCACGTCCGCCCCCTCCGTCAGGCAGGCGGCGACGCCGAACCCGCCCAGGTAGGCGTTGGCGGCCAACAGGCCCTCGGGCAGGCCGAGTTCCTCCCGGCGCGGGAGCAGGTCGTCCCCCTCGACGTGGGCGACGACGGTCGGCACTCCCAGGCGCTGCGCCAGCTCCCGCAACCGGTCCGCGAGCCGGGCCGGATTCAGGCCGCCCGCGTTCACCACGACCCGCACACCGCGGTCCCGGGCCAGGCCGAGGCACTCCTCCATCTGCCGCAGGAAGGTCCGGGCGTACCCGAGCGAGGGATCCCGCAGCCGGTCCCGCGCCAGGATCAGCATGGTCAACTCGGCGAGGTAGTCCCCGGTGAGCACGTCCAACGGCCCACCCGTGAGCATCTCCCGCACCGCCGCGAACCGGTCCCCGTAGAACCCCGAGGCATTGCCGACCCGCAGCACCGATCCTCCGCGCACCAAAGCGCCTCCCCTACCGGCCTGTTGGCGCCGCCCCGCACGAGCGGCGCCGCGCAGCAGCGTGGCACCGGCCGCAGAAAAAAGCAATCATGCCTGCTTGTTTTCCCGCCATCGGCTTCACCTCCGACCGGTCGCCGGGGCCCAGGGGTCAGTCCGCGGTGCCGAGGAGGTCCTGGGCCGCGTGGTGGAAGGCCTCCGTGGCGTGGGTGGCGCGGTCGCGGTGGTGGAGCAGGCCCCACCGGACCGGGGGTGCGCCGGTCAGCGGGCGGTAGGTGACGTCGGGGCGGGGGTGGTAGCGGCGGGCCTGGGCGCCGAGCGGGAAGGCGGCCCGGCCCGCGCCGACGAGGGTGAGGATCTCGTTCAGGGTGCCGCCCTCCGGGCCGGACGGGATCGGCCGCCCGGCCGGCGTCCGGGCCGGGGTGCGGTCGGCCCGGAAGGACTCCGGCACGGCGGCGGGCAGTCGGACGAGCGGGATCCCGGCCAGCTCCTCCGGTGTGACGGCGTCCTGCTGCGCGAGCGGGTGGCCGGCGGGCAGGGCGATCATCCGGGGCTCGCTCACCAGGACCGGGCCCGGCACCAGGTCGGGCTCGCGCAGCGGGTACTCCGCGAACACCAGGTCCACCTCGCCCGCCCGCAACAGGCGGATCCGGTCGACGAGTTCGGCCTCCCGGAGGGTCGCCTCCCAGCCCGGCAGCCGCTCCCGGAAGCGCTCCGCGACGCCGATGAGCAGCTGCCCCGCCGCGGGGCCCGCGAACGCCACCCGCAGCGTTCCGGTGCGGCCGTGCCCGGCGTCGGCGACCCGCCGGACGGCGGCGCCCACCGCCTCCCACGCGGGCCGCAGCTCCTGCGCCAGCTGGACGCCGAGCGCGGTCGGCTCCACCCGGCGGCTCGTCCGGGTGAACAGCGGTGCGCCGACGCGGCGTTCCAGCTTCCGTACGGTCTGGCTGATCCGTGCGGTGGAGACGTGCAGCCGTTCGGCCGTCCGCCCGAAGTGCAGTTCCTCGGAGAGCGCCAGGAACGCCTCGATCTCGTGCCGCTCCAGCACCCTTGCCGCCTCTCCCCCACCACTTCGTTAAGTCTCGGTTCACGATCGTTGCACAGCCACCCGTTGATCGTCCGGCCGTTCCGGCGGGAGGGTGGACCCGTCACCGAACAACAGCCACCCGACCGGGAGTTCCATCGTGTACATCACCACCGACCGCGCCCTCACCGCACCCGCCGACGACCCGGCCGCCGTCGCCACCGAGCTGCGCGACCGGACCGAGATCCTGGACGCCCTGCTCCGCTTCGGCCTCGGCCAGGACCTCCACGACCGCGAGCTCTTCGCCTCCTCCTTCACCCCGGACGCCGAACTGGACTTCCGCCCCGCGGCCGCCGCGTGGGGCGCCGAGCCGCCCCTGATGACCGGCGGGGACCACATCGTCACGACCATCCTCGGCATGTTCGCCGGGCGGGTGACCACCACCCACCAGATCACCAACCCCCGGATCACCGTGGACGGCGACCGCGCCGGGCTCACCGCCCTCGTCGAGGCCCAGCACCTGCTGACGGCCGCCCCGGCGACGCACGCGCTGTTGAAGAACCGCTACGACGTCGAGCTGCACCGGGACGGCGGGCGCTGGCTGATGCACCGGGTGCGGATCGACAACGTGTGGCTCACCGGTGAGCCCGAGGCGATCTTCGGCTGAACCGAGCGGCACCGGGCGCCCGGGCAGGCGGCTCTACGGCGGGGCAGGACATTCGGTGGCGCGGGATATTGGGTGGGGCTGCGGGGTGGCGGTGGATAGCCTCGGGGGTATGACCTGGCTTCCTGCTGATTTCGTCCATCCCGTCCACGTGCCGCTGCTCGACGGCGCGTACCACCTGCGGCCGATCCGGGAGGCGGACGCGCCGATGGACTATCCGGCGGTGATGGGCTCCCGGGAGCGGCTGTTCGGGATCTTCGGGCCGGCCTGGGGGTGGCCGGCGGCGACGATCACGGCCGAGGCGAACCGGATCGACCTCGCCCGGCACGAGCGGGAGATCGCCGCCCACCAGTCGTTCAACTACGTGCTGCTGGACGCCGCCGAGACGGCCGTGCACGGGTGCGTGTACATCGACCCGCCCGAGCGGGCCGGGGCGGACGGCGAGGTCTCCTGGTGGGTGGTGGACGGCCTGGTCGGCAGCGCGGTGGAGCGGGCCTTCGACGCGCTGGTGCCGCGGTGGATCGCCGCCGAGTGGCCGTTCCGGCAGCCGCGGTTCCTGGGGCGCGACCTCAGCTGGGAGGAGTGGCTGGCCCTGCCGGAGGCTCCGGGTGCCTGAGCGCGCGCTGAGCTTCGGAACGGTCGCGGAGTCCTACGAGCGGTACCGGCCCGGGTATCCGGTGGAGCTCTTCGACCTGGTCGCGGGATACGCCGCGGAGCACGCGGGCGGGCCGGTGCGGACGGCGCTGGAGATCGGGGCCGGGACGGGCAAGGCCACCCGGCTGTTCGCCGGGCACGGCGTCGCCGTGACCGCGACCGAGCCGGACGCCGCCATGCTCGCCGAGCTGCGCCGGCACACCCCGGACAGCGTCCGGACGGTGCGCGCCGCGTTCGAGGAGCTGCCGCCGGACGGGCCGTACGACCTGGTGTACGCGGCGGCGGCACTGCACTGGACCAGCCCGGCGGGCCGCTGGCAGCGGGTGGCCGAACTGCTGCGCCCGGGCGGCGTGTTCGCCTGTTTCGGCGGGCCCGTCCAGTTGGCCGACCCCGAACTGGCGGAAGCCGTAAGGGTGGTGCGGGCGCCGTTCCTGGCGAGCGATGACGTGCCCTCCCCGGACGGCACGCCGCCGGAGCAGGAGCTGCAGTGGCCGGGCACCGAGCTGGAGCGCTCCGAGCGGTTCGACCGGGTGCAACAGCTGTTGCTGCCAAGGCGGTTGACGGTCGGGCCGGAGGAGTACCTCGGCCACCTGTCGACGGTCTCGGCCTATCTGCTGCTGCCGGAGGACGCCCGGGCGGAGGTGTTCCGCCGGATCCTGGCGGTGCTGCCGGAGCGCGTCGGACTGGACGCGGACATCACCGTCCACCTCGCTCAGCGCCGCTGATTCGTGGCTTCTGCCAGTACGACGGCACGTCGGGCTGCGCCAGACTTCCCAGCACAGCACTGGGCTGCGCACACGGGAGGACGACACGATGAGCGTGCAGCAGTACGACGGGATCGGCGAGGCGTTCGAGGGCTTCAAGGCCCTGCCGCTGACGCGGTTCGGGGAGGTGCCGAGCTTCCTCGCGATGGTCGGGGACGTCCGCGGCAAGGCCGTCCTCGACCTGGCGTGCGGAACGGGCTTCTACAGTCGCGAGGTCCGTCGGCGCGGCGCCGCGGAGGTGCTCGGGATCGACATCTCCACCGAGATGATCGCCGCCGCCGAGTCGTTCGAGGAGCGCGACCCGCTGGGGGTGCGCTACGAGGTCGGCGATGTGGCCGAACTGCGCGAACTGGAGCGGAAGTTCGACGTGGT
Organism: Kitasatospora sp. NPDC059088; assembly: GCF_042738155.1. Taxonomy (NCBI): domain Bacteria; kingdom Bacillati; phylum Actinomycetota; class Actinomycetes; order Kitasatosporales; family Streptomycetaceae; genus Kitasatospora; species Kitasatospora sp. NPDC059088. Next base: position 33,740 of record NZ_JBHYGR010000028.1, read on the forward strand.
CCTGGCGGTGCAGTGCCTCAACTACGCGGAGGACCGCGCGTCGCTGGACCGGATGTGTCGCACCGTCCACCGCAGCCTGGTGCCGGGCGGGGAGCTCTTCGTCTTCGCCCAGAAGCCGGACTACGCCTTCGACTGTCTCAGCCTGGAGCAGTACGGGTTCCGCTGCGAGCCGACCGGGGACCACGTCGAGACCGGCCCGCGGGTGCGGGTCACCGCGCTGCTCGACCCCCGGCCGATCAGCATCCTCGGCACCGTCCCGCGCCGGGAGGTCTACGAGGAGGCGCTGCGCGGGGCCGGGTTCTCCGATCTCGAGTGGGTGCCGCTGGGGATCTCCGAGGAGGGCCTGCGCGAGTACGGCGAGGAGTTCTGGGCGGACGTCCTCGCCCACCCGCCGCTGGAGATGCTGCGCTGCCGCACCTGAGCGGCAAGCGCTGAGCACCGCACGCTGCGCGTGACCATCGACCCCGGGGGACGGCGACCACACCCGCCGCTCCCCGGGGTCGATCGGTTTCCCGGGGAGGCGATCAGTTTTCGAGAAGCGCCCGCCCGGGGGCCGCGCCTAGCGTTGCAGTCATGAACGACATCAGCATTCACTGGACCTTCCTCCCCCACACCGACCCCGAGGCCTCGCTCGCCTTCTACCGCGACCTGCTCGGCTTCGAGGTCCGCCAGGACGTCGGCGGCGGCCCGATGCGGTGGATCACCGTCGGGCCCGCCGGCCAGCCCGGCGTGTCGCTGGTGCTGGAGCCGCCCTTCGCGGACCCGGGCATCACCGAGGACGAGCGGCGTACCATCACCGAGATGATGGCCAAGGGGACGTACGCCCGGGTGGTGCTCGCCACCGCCGACCTGGACGGCGTGTTCGACCGGTTGAAGTCCGGCGGCGCCGAGCTCGTCCAGGAGCCGACCCTGCAGCCGTACGGCGTCCGCGACTGCGCCTTCCGCGACCCGGCGGGCAACATGGTCCGCTTCAACGAAGTGCGCTGACCCCTCCCGGGTGACGCGGGGAGAGGGGGTGGAAGAGGAGGGCGCG
>NZ_JBHYGR010000028.1:34782-63225 GCF_042738155.1 Kitasatospora sp. NPDC059088
TTTTTTTTTGGGGCCGGGGGGCTAGGTTTAGGGTTATCCGCCCCCGGCCGCCGCCCCCCCGGCCGGGGCGGGCCCGGGGCGCCGCCCGACGCCCCACCGAAGACCCACCGAAGTACCGCCGAGAAGCCACCGAGACACGGAGCGAAGACCACGATGGCCGAGCCGCACGCCGCCGACAGCCACGACCTGATCCGCGTGCACGGGGCACGCGAGAACAACCTCAAGGACGTCAGCGTCGACATCCCCAAGCGCCGCCTGACGGTGTTCACCGGGGTGTCCGGCTCCGGCAAGAGCTCGCTGGTCTTCGACACCATCGCCGCCGAGTCGCAGCGGCTGATCAACGAGACCTACAGCGCCTTCGTCCAGGGCTTCATGCCGACCCTGGCCCGCCCCGAGGTGGACGTCCTGGAGGGCCTGACCACCGCGATCCTGGTCGACCAGCAGCGGATGGGCGCCGACCCGCGCTCCACCGTCGGCACCGCGACCGACGCCAACGCGATGCTGCGGATCCTGTTCAGCCGGCTGGGCACCCCGCACATCGGCTCCCCCAAGGCCTTCTCCTTCAACGTCCCGTCGATCAGCGGCGCCGGCGCGGTGACGGTGGAGCGCGGCGGCAGGACGTTCAAGGAGCGGCGCAGTTTCAGCATCACCGGCGGCATGTGCCCGCGCTGCGAGGGCCGGGGCAGCGTCACCGACATCGACCTCACCCAGCTGTACGACGACACCAAGTCGCTCGCCGAGGGCGCGATCCTGATCCCCGGCTGGAAGCCGGACAGCTGGTGGACGGTCGGGGTGTACGCCAACTCGGGCTTCCTGGACGCGGACAAGCCGATCCGCAGGTACACCAAGAAGGAGCTCCAGGACTTCCTCCACCGGGAGCCCACCAAGGTCAAGGTCAACGGGGTCAACCTGACCTACGAGGGCCTGATCCCCAAGCTCCAGAAGTCCATGCTGTCCAAGGACAAGGAGGCGCTGCAGCCGCACATCCGGGCCTTCGTGGAGCGCGCCGTCACCTTCACCTCCTGCCCGGAGTGCGGGGGAACCCGGCTGAGCGAGGCCGCCCGGTCCTCGAAGATCGGCGGTGTCAGCATCGCCGACGCCTGCGCGATGCAGATCAGCGACCTCGCGGACTGGGCCCGGGCGCTGGACGAGCCCTCGGTGGCGCCGCTGCTCGACGCGCTGCGGCAGGCGCTGGACGCCTTCGTGGAGATCGGCCTCGGCTACCTCTCGCTGGACCGCCCCTCCGGCACCCTGTCGGGCGGCGAGGCGCAGCGGGTGAAGATGATCCGCCACCTGGGCTCCTCGCTCACCGACACCACGTACGTCTTCGACGAGCCCACCACCGGGCTGCACCCGCACGACATCAGCCGGATGAACGACCTGCTGCTGCGGCTGCGGGACAAGGGCAACACGGTGCTGGTGGTGGAGCACAAGCCGCAGACCATCGCGATCGCCGACCACGTGGTGGACCTCGGTCCCGGGGCGGGCGCGGCGGGCGGCTCGGTGTGCTTCGAGGGCAGCGTGGCCGGGCTGCGGAAGAGCGGCACCGTCACCGGCCGGCACCTGGCGGACCGGACGGCGCTGCGGGCGGAGGTGCGCAAGCCCACCGGCTCACTGGCGATCCGCGGCGCGGACAGCCACAACCTGCGGGACGTGGACGTGGACGTCCCGCTCGGGGTGCTGACCGTGGTCACCGGGGTGGCGGGCTCGGGGAAGAGTTCGCTGATCCACGGCTCGATCCCGCCGAGCGAGGGCGTGGTCTCGGTCGACCAGGGGGCGATCAAGGGCTCCCGGCGCAGCAACCCGGCGACGTACACCGGGCTGCTGGAGCCGATCCGCAAGGCCTTCGCCAAGGCGAACGGGGTGAAGCCGGCCCTGTTCAGCGCCAACTCGGAGGGCGCCTGCCCGACCTGCAACGGCGCCGGCGTGGTCTACACCGACCTGGCGATGATGGCCGGGGTGGCCACCACCTGCGAGGACTGCGAGGGCAAGCGCTACCAGGCCTCGGTGCTGGAGTACCGGCTGGGCGGCCGGGACATCAGCGAGGTGCTGGCGATGTCGGTGGGCGAGGCGGAGGCGTTCTTCGGCGACGGCGAGGCGAAGCTGCCGGCCGCGCACCGGATCCTGGAGCGGCTCGCCGACGTCGGCCTGGGCTACCTCAGCCTCGGGCAGCCGCTGACCACGCTGTCCGGCGGTGAGCGGCAGCGGTTGAAGCTGGCCACCCACATGGCGGACAAGGGCGGGGTCTACGTCCTGGACGAGCCGACCACCGGGCTGCACCTGGCGGACGTCGAGCAGCTCCTCGGCCTGCTGGACCGGCTGGTGGACTCCGGCAAGTCGGTGATCGTGATCGAGCACCACCTGGCGGTGATGGCGCACGCCGACTGGATCATCGACCTCGGGCCGGGCGCCGGGCACGACGGCGGCCGGGTGGTCTTCGAGGGCACCCCGGCCGAGCTGGTCGCGGCCCGCTCGACACTGACCGGCGAGCACCTCGCGGAGTACGTGAAGTGAGACGTCCATGAGGTGAACCGCCGGGGCGCCCGCTACCCGAGCGGGAGGACCATCTCCAGGATCCGGGCCCGCTCGTCCAGCACGTACGGCGTCTCGCCGCCCGTGCAGGTGAAGCCGCGCCGCCGGTAGAAGGCGGCGGCGCGGTCGTTCGCCTCGTGGACGCCGAGCAGCATCCACTCGGCGCCGCCCTCCCGTGCCCAGGCGATCACCGCGTCCAGCAGGGCGTCGGCGACGCCGCGCTCGCGGCCGCGGTGCGCCGGGTCGACCCAGACGCCGATCAGGTCGACGGTCGCGGTCTTGCGGCTGGGGATCGAGAGCATGGTGGCGACCCACCGGTCGTCGCCGTCCACGGCGACCAGGCCGATCCGGCCGGGCTCGTTCAGCCAGTCCGTACGGGCCCGCCAGTTGCCCTCGCCCTGGAGCTGCGCGTACGCGTGGGTCTCGCCGAACGCCAGCGGGGTGTCGAGGAGCTGGGCCAGCCGGATGGTGCGCAGCCGCTCCCAGTCGTCGCGGCCGATCCGTTCGATCCGGTACTGCACGTCGTCCCCTGTCGGCGAAAAGCCTCCGCCGTCGGCGGTCGCCGACGACGGAGGCAGGATAACCGCAGCTCAGGTCACGGCTTGAGGCGGACCACCTGCGGGTCGTGGTCGCTGGCCTGCTGGGCGAACTCGGCGTTGATGTGCACCACGTCGTACTTGGCGTAGCCGAGTTCGGGGCTGACCAGGACGTGGTCGAGCACCTGGGAGTTGCCCTGGTAGACGTAGGAGTACTGCTCGGTCTCCGGCAGCTCGTTCACCAGGTCGCGCAGCACGCCGCCCTTGGTGAGCGCGGCCAGCGCGGGCGAGAACTGGTAGTCGTTGAAGTCGCCGAGCGAGACGATCCTGGCCTGCTTGTCGGCGGCCAGCAGCCCGGCGACGAAGGCCTGCTCGACGGTGGCCTGCTTGACCCGCTGCACCTCGGAGCTGCGGGTCGGGGCCTGGAAGCGGCTGTCGATGCCCTGGTCGCCGCCCTTGCTGTTGAAGTGGTTGGCGATCACGAAGACCTTCTGGCCGCGGAACGCGAACTGGCCGACCAGCGGCTTGCGGCTGTTGGTCCAGGCGTCGTCGGTGGGCGCGATCCGGCCGGGCGAGGCGGTGAGCGCGGTGGCGGCGCCGCTGCCGGTGACGCCGACGGCGGCGGTGGCGCTGCCGCCGGGGATGTCGGTGAAGGAGACCCGCTGGGGGTTGAACAGGAAGACCTGGCGGATGTTGCCGCCGGGCTCGCCGCCGTCCTTGCCGTCCTGGGGGTCGACCGAGCGCCAGTCGTAGGCGGGGCCGCCGGCCGCCTTGATCGCGGCGAGGAACTTGGCGACGGTCCGGCTCGCGTCGACGGTGCCGTCGCTCTTGGCGCCGTTGTTGTCCTGGATCTCCTCCAGGGCGACGATGTCGGGCGAGCGCAGGTTGGTGACGATGCCCTGGGCCAGCTCGGCGAACTTGGCGTCCGGGTTGGTGGCGGCCAGGTTCTCCACGTTGTAGGTGGCGACGGTGAGTTCGCGCTCGCCCGCCTGCGGGGTGACCTCGCGCTGGAGGTGGTTGTCCTTGAGGGTGCCGAGGGTGCCGGCCACCAGGGTGTAGCCGCCGAAGGAGTTGTAGTCCAGCGGGCCGGTGGTGGTGCCGGTCAGCTCGTCGCCGACGTTGGCGACCGGGAAGGGCTGCTGGGTGACGGCGGCCTGCTGCTGCACCATCAGGCGGCCGACGTTGGGGTCGCGGTAGGACTCGTAGAGCACGCCGCCGCGCTTGCTGCGCTGGTCCTGGCGGTCGGCGGCGACCCAGAGCTCGTTGTACTTGTCGGTCGCCTGTATCACCCGGACGTCCTTGACCTGGACGAGCATGCCCTCCAGCGACTCGTAGAAGTCCAGGGCGTACTTCTCCGGGTCGAGCCGACAGGCGTCGATGCTGCCGTCGGGCCCGGCCGGCGGGGCGTAGGTGCCGGGGATGTTGCGGGTGTCCACCACCACGGGGGCGGGCAGCGGGTTGCCGGCCGAGAGCACCGTGACGGCGGGGCCGGTGAGCTCGGTGACGGACTGCGAGCCGCCCGAGGAGTTCGGGTAGTACTCGGTGACCTTTCCGCTGACCAGCACCGAGTCGCCGACCTTCACGGTCGGGTTTCCGCCGGTGAAGACGAAGATGCCCTCGCTGGTGGCCGGGTCGGCGTCCGGGTTCGGGTCCTGCAGCCAGAATCCCTTGGAACTGCCGTACGCGCGCACACCGGTGACGATCCCGGGCACGCCGGTGACCGGCTTTCCGGCCTGCGGGGAGACCCGGGTGGTGCCCTGGATGTCGTGGATCCGCAGCGGACCGGCCTCGGTGGGCGCGGGCGGGGCGGCGGCACCGGCGGCGACGGCGGACGGCAGCGGGACGAGCACCAGCGAGACGGCGAGTGCGGCCGGGGCGACGGCGGCGCGCAACAGGGCGGCTCTGCGGGGGCGGGGGGCGGAAGCGGTGGTCACCGGGGCATGGCTCCTAGCTCGGGCAGCGGACGCTACTCGCGTAGAAGGAAGGTCGGGAGAGAGCGGGGGACGGCTCCCGTTCCCCCGCGGCGCCCTCAAGATACGCGCGTAGAAAATGCCCCGACAAGACCTCGTCAATGAACTGTCGGTTCCGGCCCGGTGACGTGCGGAAGCGTCGATTCGGCTCTTTCCCAGGCTCCTTCCAGCAGCCGCCCAGCAATTCCCCAGTTTGACCGTGCCTTTGCCCGGCTTTACCCGATCCGTTCCACGATCAGCTCGCACAACTCATGGGTGCGCAGCGCGTCGTGGGCGTCCAGGGTCTTCCCGGCCCGGACGGCGTCCAGGAAGCCCAGCACGCACTGCTCGATCCCGCGCTGACGGGCCACCGGCACCCAGTCGCCACGCCGCCGGACGGTGGGCTGGCCCCGGTGGTCGATGACCTCGGCGAGGTTGCGCACCTCGCGCTTGGAGTCGCCGCCGGAGACCTCCAGCACCTCCTCGGTCGAGCCGGAGACCCGGTTCATGATGCCGAGTGCGGTGAAGCCCTCCCCGCCGAGCGTCAGCACCACGTGCTCCACCAGACCCTCGCGGTCCTTGCGGGCCCGGACGTCCACCTGCTCGATCTCGCCGGGGACCAGGAAGCGGAGAAGATCGACAAGGTGAATGAAATCGTCGAAAACCAGTGAGCGAGCCTCTTCGGCAAGACCCTCTCGGTTCTTCTGGAACACGATGAGGTCGCGGGGACGCTCCCTGGCCTGCACGTACGCGGGGGCGTACCGGCGGTTGAAGCCGACCATCAGCGAGCGGCCCAGCCTCTCGGCCAGGTCGGTCAGGCGACGGGCTCCGTCCACGTGATAGTCGAGCGGCTTGTCCACGTAGACGTCGACACCCGCTGTGAGCAGCTGCTCCACGATGGGGACATGCTGGTCCGTGGCGGCGTGCACGAAGGCGGCTCGGATGCCGCTGCCGATGAGTTCGCCAAGATCGGTGAAGCGAGCCGCCGGGTCGATCCGGTAGGCGTCTCCGAGACCGTCGAGCTTCGCACGGTTACGGGTCATCAGCCGAAGGTCAAGACCGGGCAGAGCCCCGAGGACCGGCAGATATGCCTTCTGCGCGATGTCGCCGAGGCCGATCACCCCGACCGGTAGCAGGGCGGCGGAGGCCGGTGTCTGACTCATGGGATCTCCCGTGGTGTGTGGACGATCATCGGCACGCCCACCCTACGTGCCGAGCTCCGATCGACAGGACCTCCGCCCCCGCCGGCCCCGGGACCTAGGTCCTACCGCAGGAACGGCTGAGCCCCGCCCGCGCGCCCTGGGGGATCGACGCACGGACGGGGCGGTTCAGGGACGGTCAGGCCGCCGGGAGGGCCGGCACGGCTGCGGCACCGGGAGGGCCGGCACGGCTGCGGCACCGGGTTGGCCGGGGAGTCGAGCCACGCCGTGTGGCCCTTGGCGGTGACCGTCAGGCCGAAGCGCTCGAAGCCGGGACGGCCCCGCTCGTCCCACCAGCGGTACGCGGCTTCCACCTCGTCCCACAGCTTGCGCGGACCGGACTGGTACACCTCGTACTCCGTGCGGCCCTTCTCGTAGTCGGCGGACGCCCACGACTGCTTGTCCCGGCTGTACAGCCACAGCGTGTACGCGCCGTTCTCCATGCGCTCGGCCCGCCAGAACGCGCGCGGGACCCCGAGCCCGATGACGAACAGTTGGAACCAGTCGCCGGTGTCCCGCGGGGACAGCGTGGTCATGCTCTTCACGCCGTCCGCCGGCCACTCGACCCCGTGAAGGTACTCCTCGAACAACGGCCTTTCGGTGCGCTGTTGACGGAGCCTCATGAAGGCCGACCCTCCGACGAAGTTCCCGCGGGCCTCCGTCCTGTCCTCGCTCACGACCAGGCGGACGATCTGCTCGCCGCCGTACTCGGTGCCGAAGGGGGCGACGATCACCCCGCCCGGGGCCGACTGCTCCAGCCACGCCGGAGGGATCTCCAGCACGGAGCAGGTGGCGATGATCCGGGTGTAGTCCCCGCCCCCTGCCCACCCGTCCCGGCCATCGCCGACGATCACGGTCGGCGAGAGCCCGGCCCGGTGCAGGTTCTCCTGGGCCCCCTTCGCCACCTCGGGGTCGACCTCCACCGTGACCACATGGGAACTCCCCAGGCGGTCCGCGAGAAGCCCGGCGTTCCAGCCGGTGCCGGTGCCGATCTCCAGCACCCTGTCCCCCGGCTGCACGTCCAGGTCCCGGAGCATCGAGACCACCATCGTGGGCATGGAGTTGGACGAACTCGGGGTCGTCCCGAGCCCGTCACCCTCATGCTCGCCGTCGTCCCACTGGGTAGTGAGCGGGATGTCCGAGTAGACCGCCCGCTCCCACACCTCCGGGTCCTTGGAGCGGTCCACGAGGGCGTTCTGCTTCGTGCCGTCGGAGATGCCCGGCCAGATGCGGTCCGGGACGAACAACTCGCGCTTTACGGCGGTGAAGGAGGGAAGCCAGTCCGATGAAAGTGCGCCGCTGGCCACCAGCGCGGAGGCGAGCCCCTGAGGGCCCGCCTCCTTGTGCGTCTCGCTCACTGTCTACTTACCGCCCGCCGGGTTCTGGCCGTCGGAGGTGTTGCCCCCCTCGTCCGAGCCGCCCCCGCCGTGGCCGGAGCCCTTGTTGCTGTCGTCCTGCTGCTTGCCGCCCTTGCCGTCGCCCGAGCCGCTTCCGCGCTTGCCCATGTCAGTACCTCCGTCATACTGGTTGAGCCCGGCCTGCTTACCCGGGGCGGGTGATGCGCCGTTCCTGAGTTCCTTCCGCCCTGGGGGTTCGCCTCCGACTCCTCAGATCTGCCGGTCCGTCAGCAGGAAGGTACGGAGTGACCGGAGTCCGTCGCCATGAAGTTCTACGGGATTCCACGCGAGTTGGTGCAGGTCAACCGAGCAGCCCAGCCGCCGCGCCGATCAGCTCCTGCGCAGCTGGGCCGTAGACGGCCAGGTCGGACAACTCGGCGAAGGTCTCGGCGTACATCGCGACCTCCGAGGGCTGTGTGATCGTCAGGTAGCCGGAGATGAGCTCCACGTTCACCTGGGCGGTATCGAAGATCCAGAACCCCTCAGCCGGCCATCGCACCCGATCCGGTCGCATCGGCACGATTCCCATGCTGACATTGGGAAGTGACCCCACGGTCGCCAGGTGGTGGAGCTGGCCGCGCATCACGGCGGCACCGCCGATGCCGGAGCGGAGCACCGACTCCTCCACCAGGAACGCGAACCGGCGGCCTCCCTCGCGGACGACCCGCTGGCGCTCCATACGGGAGGCCACGGCAGCGGCTACGTCGTCCACCAGACCGCGGCGCTGCTGGATGGCTCGGAGAGCTGCCTCCGTGTACCCAGGTGTCTGGATCAGCCCGGGGATCAGCCACGACGAGTACGACCGGAACCGGTGCGTGCGCTCGTACAGCGGACGGCGGGCCTCCTGGGCTTGCTTGAGCCCGGCCCGCTCCATCCGACGCCACTCCACGAACATGCCCGCCACGGCTCGAAGCTTGGCAACCAGGTCAGCCGCTCGCTCGGGCACACCGCACGCCTCGCACCAGGCCTGGATGTCGTTCTCGGACGGCGGGGTGCGGGCGTTCAACAAGCGGCTTACCTTGGACGGGTACCAGCCGCAAGCGGCGGCCAGGTCGCGCCCGCTGAGCCCGGCGTCCCGCTGTATCTCGCGGAGCTGATCCGCAAGACCTTGGCGGGCACGCTGGACACTCGAGGATGCCGAATCGGCCATGTGCTCAGTACCGATCAGGCGGGGTGGAACTCCGCGTGCGGGATGGCCCTCTCCCAAGCTGCTTCGTAGGCCGCCAGGTACCGGGCGGCCAGCTCGGCGTCCTCGCGGACCTCCATCTTGGCCGGGGCCCACTGACCTTCGCCGGTGAAGTGGTGCAGGATCACCACCCGGCCGTCCATGACCCACCCGTCCAGGCCGGGGAGCAGGAGGTCACCCGTACGGGAGCGGGGCAGCCACCGAACCTCTTCGCCCGCAGCGACGTTGGGGAACGTCACGTCGTACTCGTACCGGATGTAGTCGGTGACGGGCTCCGAGACCACCCGCAGGCGGCGCATGGAGACACCCCTTCCCGTCGCCTCGGTCACCACGTCCAGCCACGACCGCCACCACGACTCCTGGTCGGCCGGGTCGAGCCGCTTGCCCTGCTGCCAGGCGATGAACTCGGGATCGTCCAGCATGTAGCTGTCCCGCATCTCCAGGTGCACCGCAGAGTGCTCGGCCATCGCCAACTGCTCACGAACCGCTGTTGCCACCGCTGTTGTCCTCGTCCTCGGGTCGGGGGATGAACTGGATCATGTTGGCAGGCAGCCGGATCATGAACTCGTGGTCCGGGATGTCCGTGGTGTGGCCGGGGATCGAACCGACCTCCTGCGCAGCCGCGATGTCCTCGGCGCTGGCCTTGTAGGACTGGATGAGCAGGTCCCCCGTCTCCGTCTCCCGCCAAATGGTCGGGGAGCCGTCATCCGGGGTGTTCGGGTAGATCCCGAGGAACTCCAGAGCCATGCCGCCCTCCACCGTCGATCAGGTTCTCCGTGGTTCCAAGGATGCTGATCAGCCGTGCCCCTGTCAGGCGAATCAGATCCTGATCAACACTCAGGGAATCCAGGTAGGTATCCGAGGGGTCATGGTTCCGCCACCCTACGCGGTCCGTCGTACGGCGGTTCGGGCACGATCCCGGCCGGGGTCGGGAGGGTGGGGTGGGGCTCGGCGGGGCCGGTCGGTGGGGCCGGGACGGTAGGGGAAACCCGACCACCGTTCCTCGACCTGGCTGTCATGACGTCACCCGCCCGCCGCGGCTGCAATGGTGAGGTGCTCACTCACCAGCCCCGCCGGGCTCCGGGAGCGGACGGGCGCAGGTGGTACTGGTGCGCCGGTTGGCTCGCCTGTGCCGCCTGGGCCGCCGTGTTCCCCCTCGTCTCGCCGCTCGGGCCGCACCGGACCTGGGGCGCCGTCGCCGCGGTCGGCTACCTCCTCGCGGCGGTCGCCGTCCTGCTGCCCGCGCGGCGGGACGCCCCGGCCCGCTCGACCGCGCTCGCCCTGGCCGGGGCGGTCGTCCTGCCGCTGCTGCTCCTGGTGCTCTCCGGGGCCGGGCAGAGCGAGGTCGGGGTGATCGAACGGTCCGGCTCGCTGCTGCTGAACCAGGGCTCCCCGTACCTCGACGAGCCGCGCACGGTGGCCGAGGTGACGCCCTACCTGCCGGCGATGGCCCTGCTGGGCGTGCCGCGCGCGGTGCTCGGCGCCGACGGCCTGCCGGACCGGCTGGCCGGCGACCCCCGGCTGTGGTGCGCCGCCGTGTTCCTCGGCGGCCTGTGGCTCGCCCACCGGGTGCTGCGCGCCGCCGCGCCGGAGGACGGAACGGGCACCGGACGGAACCGGGGCCCGGTACCGGCCGGGGCGGCCCTCCCGGCCCTCGCGGCCCTGGTCGCCTCGCCGGTCGTGGCGCTGCCGCTCGCGGTCAGCGGTGTCGACCTCCCGCTGACCGGCCTGCTCTGCCTGGCCCTCGCGCTGGCCTCGGCGGGCCGCCCGGCCGCCACCGGGCTGGCGCTGGCCGCGGCCTGTGCGCTCAAGTGGACGGCCTGGCCCGCGGTGGCCGTCGCCGTCGCCCTGCTGGCCGCCACGGCCGGCCGGCGAGCCGCCGCCCGCGGCTGCGGCACGGCGCTGCTCGGCACCGCCGCCCTGGCTCTGCCCGCCGCCCTGCTCGCCCCCGGACCGATGGTCGCCCAGGTGCTGGCCTTCCCGCTCGGCCGCGGCGAGTTGCGCACCGAGGCCGCCAGCCCGCTGCCGGGCAAGCTGCTCGCCGACCTCGGCCCGGCCGGCTGGTGGGCGGCGCTCGCCCTGCTGCTGGCCGCCGGCCTGGCCGTCGCCGTCTCCCTGGTGCGCCGGCCGCCCCGCTCTCTGGTCGCCGCCGCCGACCGGCTGGCCCTCGGCCTGGGCGCCGCCTTCCTGCTGGCCCCGGCCGGCCGCTTCGGCTACCTGGCGCTGCCCGTCGTGCTGGCGCTCTGGGCCCGCGTCGTGCCCGGGGCTCGCCCGGTTCCCGCCGCCGCCTCCGCCCCGGCCCCGCGGACCGGCGCCGACCGCCCGAACCCCCTCTTCGTCTGACCGACCACCCCTCCCGGATACGAGGCACCGACACCCATGGGCACCACCCTGATCGTCACCAACGACTTCCCGCCCCGGCAGGGCGGCATCGAGACCTTCGTGCACGCGATGGCCGTCCGCGTGCCCGACCACGACGTGGTCGTCCACACCTCCGCCGAACCGGGCGCCGCCCGGTACGACGCCACCCTGCCCTTCCCGGTGGTCCGCGACCCGGCCCGCACCCTGCTGCCCACCGCCCGGGTCACCCGCCGGACGCTGGAGATCGCCCGCGCCCACGGCTGCGACCGGGTCTGGTTCGGCGCCGCCGCGCCGCTGGCCGCGATGGCGCCCGCGCTGCGCCGCGGCGGGATCGAACGGAGCGTCGCCACCACCCACGGCCACGAGATCTGGTGGGCCCGCGCCCCGCTGGCCCGCCGGCTGCTGCGCCGGATAGGCGACCACGTGGACGTGGTCACCTACCTCGGCGAGTACACCCGCCGCCGGATCGCCCCCGCGCTGGGGCCGCGGGCCCGGCTGGAACGGCTCGTCCCCGGTGTGGACGCGGGGACGTTCCGGCCCTCGGCGGAGCACCGCCGGGCGGTCCGCGCCGAGTACGGCCTCGGTGACGCCCCGGTGGTCCTCTGCGTGTCCCGGCTGGTGCCCCGCAAGGGCCAGGACGCCCTGATCCGGGCGCTGCCGCTGATCCGCCGGAGTGTCCCGGACGCCGTCCTGCTGCTGGTCGGGCAGGGCCCCGACGAGCGGCGGCTGCGCGGGCTGGCGGACCGGCTCGCGCCGGGCGCCGTGGTGTTCGCCGGCGGGCTGGAGCACGACGCGACCGCCCGGTACTACGCGGCGGCGGACGTCTTCGCCATGCCGTGCCGGACCAGGCGGGCCGGCCTGGAGGCGGAGGGCCTCGGCATCGTCCTGCTGGAGGCCGCGGCCGGCGGCCTGCCCGTGGTGGCCGGCCGCTCCGGCGGCGCGCCCGACGCCGTCCTGGACGGCCGGACCGGGAGCGTGGTGGACGGCCGGTCCGTGCCGGCCGTGGCCGACGCCGTCGCGGCGGCCCTGCTGGACCGGGACCGGGCCCGGGAGTTCGGGCGGCGCGGCCGCCGCTGGGTGGCCGACCAGTGGTCCTGGGAGGCCTCGGCCGAGCGGCTCACCCACCTGCTCACCCCCGGCGCGGAGCTGCGCCCCGTCACCGCCCCGCCGGCGGGATGACCGGCCGCCCCCGCAGGTACGCCAGCACCGCCAGCACCCGCCGGTTGCCCTCCACCGGGTCGACGTCCAGCTTCATGAAGATGTTGCCGGCGTGCTTGACCACCGAGGCCTCGGTGACGGTCAGCCGCTGGGCGATCGACTGGTTGTTGAGCCCCTCCGCCATCAGCCCCAGCACCTCCCGCTCGCGCGGGGTGAGCCGCTTCAACGGCTCGTCGGCGGTGCGCTGCCCGAGCAGCACCCGGACCACCTCCGGGTCCAGCACGGTCTGCCCGGCCGCCACCCGCTCCAGCGCGTCGATGAAGTCGGTGACCTCGCCGACCCGGTCCTTGAGCAGGTAGCCGAGGCCGCCCCCGGTGACGGAGTCCTCGCCGAACAGCCGGGTCGCGTAGGCCGTCGCCACGTACTGGGAGAGCACCAGGACGGGCAACCCCCGGTGCCGGGCCCGCAGTTCGACGGCGGCCCGGAGCCCCTCGTCGCGGAAGTCCGGCGGCATCCGGACGTCGGTGATGACGACGTCGGGCCGTTCGGCGTCGACGGCCCGGGCCAGCTCCCCGGCCTCGCCGACGGCGGCGACCACCCGGTGCCCGACCCGGCCGAGCAGCTCCACCAGGCCGGCCCGCAGCAGTACGGCGTCCTCGGCGAGCACTACCCGGAGCACGGGACCTCCACGCGCAGTCGGGTCGGTCCGCCGACGGGGCTGGTCACGATGAGTCGTCCTCTCAGGATGGCCACCCGGTCGGCCAGCCCCTGGAGGCCGGCGCCGGCGGCGGGATCGGCCCCGCCACGGCCGTTGTCGGTGACGAGCAGCACGAGCTTCCCGTCCTCCAGGCGCGCCGCGACGTCGACCTCGCCGGCGCCGCTGTGCTTGGCGGCGTTGGTCAGCGCCTCGGTGACGGTGAAGTACGCGGCGGTCTCCACCGGGCCGGGCAGCCGGTGCGGCAGGTCGATGTCGACGGTGACCGGGACGGGGTGGCGCAGCGCCAACTCGGCGACGGCGGCGGGCAGTCCGTGGTCGGTCAGCACCTGGGGGTGGATCCCGCGCACCAGGGTGCGCAGCTGCTCCAGCGCCCGCCGGGCCTCGCCGCGGGCCCGGGTGACGAGTTCGGCGGCGGCCGGCTCCCGGCCGCGCAGCTCCAGTTCGGCCAGGCCCAGGGTCATGCTCAGGGCCACCAGCTGCTGCTGGGCGCCGTCGTGCAGGTCGCGCTCGATCCGGCGCCGCTCCGCCTCGAAGGCGTCCACCAACCGGGCGCGGGAGCGGGTGAGTTCGGTGACCCGGCCGCTCAGGTCCTCGTCCCGCGCCGCGAGCAGCAGCTGCGCCGTCCACACCTGCGCACCGGCCAGCAGGGCCCCGGTGTAGGCGCAGAGCACCAGGCCGAGCAGCCCGGCGGCGGTGCCGGGCAGGGCCGCGAGCGGCCCCGAGATCGGCTGACCGGGGATCAGCATCACGGTGTCCGGGCTGACCGCCCACACGAACACCGGCGCCGCCGACAGCAGCAGCGAGAACCCGAACAGCGCGACGAAGCCGAGGCCGCTCGCCGTGAACAGCACGGCCTGGACCAGCAGGTACGCCAGTTCGCGCCAGGTGGCCCGCTCCCTGAGCCTGCTCCGCAGCCGGACGGCCGCCCCCGCGCCGGGCAGCGCACCGTGCGGGTCGGCCAGCGGCACCGGCTCGACCAGCAGCAGCCGCCGCCGCTCCAGCGCGCCGAGCGGCACCCCGAGCACGGCCGTCCCGGCCAGCACCAGCAGGCCGATCCCGACCACGGACAGTCCGAGGCCGACGAACAGCAGCACCGCGAGCAGCACCAGCACGGCGGCGCCCTGGAGGGTGCCGGTCAGCAGGAACGCCCAGACGCGCAGCGGCCACGCCGACCACAGGAAGCCCAGCGGCCGCCGTCGCAGCTCCGCCCAGACGGTGACTGTCCGGACGGTGACCGACCGGACGGTGACCGGCACGGCGCTCATGGCACTCCCCCTCCCCGGACGCGTACGAACCCTGCGGCCCGACCCTACCGGGCGACGGGCCGACGGCGGTCCGGGGGCGGTCCGGGGGCCTCCGGGACGGGTGCGGCCGCGGCCCGCCCCTGCCGATCATGCCCGCGAGGGCATGGCGTGATAGCGGAATCGGTCTTGGAAGGGACGGGCCCGCAGGTCATAGCGTCGAGGGAGTTCACATCAGGGTTCTCGACGAAAGGGTCCACCATGGCCACCACCGCACGCAGCAGCAGGCACCTGACGGCCAGGAGGATCGCCGCCGCCTCCTTGGCCACCGCCGCGATCGGCCTCGCCGCCGTGGGCAGCGCGGACGCCGACGCCCCACGGCCGGGCCGCGTCGAGGTGCTCGAACTCAAGCTCCAGAACGACCAGTACGAGACCGTGGACGTCGGCCCGGCCGGGCCGAGCCTGGGCGACCAGGACGTCTACTCCGGCGGCACCGTCCAGGACGGCCGCACCGTCGGCCGCGGGGGCGGAAGCTGCCAGGTCGTCCAGGTCCACGGCGCGGAGGTCACCAAGCACTGCCTGCTCACCATCGAGGTCGAGGGCGGCTCGCTGACGATGCAGTCGCTCTGGACGAACGGCTCGGGCGCCCCGCTCGACATGGCCGTCACCGGCGGTACGGGCGCCTACGGCGGCGCGCGCGGCACGGTCCGCTTCTGGGACATCGGCACGCCGGACGAGCGGGCCCGGGTCGAGATCCAGCGCTGATCCGCCGGGCGCACCCCCGGCCCCGGGGGGGCGCGGGCGCGGGGGGGGGGGGGCGGGGGCGGGCGGGCGGGCGGCCTGCCCGCGCGCGCCCTCGCGGCGCGCCCGCCCGGGCCCCCCGCCCCGCCGGGGCCGCCCCCGGGGGTACGGGGTGGTCCGCTCACCGTCCGTGCCGCGCGGCGTCCGGTCAGCGGCTACCGGTCAGCGGCTGCCGGGCTCCGGGGGCAGTGGCAGGGGCCGCGTGCAGGTGGAGCGGCGGACGTAGGCGAGGCCGTCGTACTCCTCGGCCAGCACCGTCGGCGCCAGTTCGAAGCGGTAGCTGAAGCGGGGCACGCCCGCGCCGAAGCTGCGCAGGTAGTGGCGTTCGGCCAACCAGGCCTCGACGGCGGGCTCGCCGCGGGCGGCGCGCAGGTCGATCAGGTGGTCGTCGCGGTGGGCGGCGGCGAGCCGGCCCTCGACGGACTTCGGTCCGCCGCCGCCGATGCCGTGCCGGCGCGGCGGGCGGGCCCGGGTGGAGCCGGTGCGGGCCCGGAAGGCGCCCTTGCCGAGGAGCAGGCCGAGGGCGTAGTAGCCGTCGCCGTAGCGCTCCCGGAGGTGGCGGCCCATGGCGGGGACGCCGGCCGCGTAACGGCCGGTCATCACGTGGCTGTTGTGGGCCCACACGGCCGTCCGCAGCCCGGTGCCGTCGTGGAGTTCGGCGACGGCCTCGGCCATGTGGCGGTCCCGGGCGGCGAGCGATCCCTCCTCGGTCCTGCCGTCGGTGCCCAGCGGTGGGCGGCGGGCCAGGTCGGCGGCCCGGACCAGGTTGCGGGCGTGGGCGATCGCCCGGTCGGTGGCGGCGGCACCGGCCAGGGCCGCATGGTCCTCCCGGCGGTCCACCAGTTCGTCGAGCAACTGCCGGGCACCGGCGTGCAGTTCACCGCCGCCTTCGAGGTCCCCGGCCGGGGTGCTGTCGCCGATCGCCCGCAGGGTGCGGTGCACGGCGGCGGCCCGCTCGGGCGCCACCTGCCGGAGGAAGGCGTGGACCTCCTCGGCCGATCCGGCGCTGCGCTGCGGATCGACGCCGACGAAGCGCACCCGCCGGGCCTCGGGCAGCGCCCGGTTGTGCTCGCGCAACCATTCGACCAGGGCGAGCACTTCGTAGGTCTTCCAGGTCCAGAAGCCCAGCCGGTCCAGGGCGGTGACCGGGTCGCCGGTGCCGTACCGGACGTAGGCGTCCACCGCCCCGGCGGAGGCCGCGCTGGCCTCCATGGCCAGGGCCCCGAAGTCGAGTTCGCGGACCAGGAATTCGAGCAGCCGGTGCTTGAGCCGGAAGAACTCGGCCGTCCCGTGGGTGGATTCGCCGAGCCCGACGACCCGGGCCTCCCCCAGCACCCGGCGCAGCGGAGCCAGGTCGCCGGCCGGGGCCCCGGCATCCAGGCTGTCGAGCGGGACGGCGTTCGCCGCCAGCCAGTCCGTCACGTCATCGCCCATGTCCGCCCCTTCCGCGCCGCCCCGGCATCCGATCCTACGCGAACGAGTGGGCGGGTCCGACCACGGGAGCCGGGGATCTGACGCCTAATCAACAGTCTTTCCTCCGAACGGCGTCGAGGATCTCCCGGAGGTCCGCCAGCGCCGCCCCGGCCCCTTCGGCGACGGCCACGCCCGCGACGTTGACCACCACCTCGTCGACCCCGGCCCGGCCGTAGGCGGCCAGGCCGGCCGCCACCGCGTCGGCGTCGCCGTGGACGAAGGTGCCGGAGTCGACCAGGGCCCGGGCGCCCAGCGAGGGGCTGGACGGGTGCACCCGCAACCCGGCCCGGCGGAGCATGTCGGTGTAGTGCGGCGAGGCCAGGTGCGCGTGGGCGGCGTCGTAGGCGAGCCGGTACGGGTTGCGCCCCGGGCGGTCCAGGGCCGCGTGGACGACGGTGACCAGCCTGGGCACCGGCCGGCCCGCCTCGGCCGCGCCCCGGGCCAGCGCCGGGGTGAGGACGTCCCGCAGGTACCCGGGCGGGGTCATCCAGGTGATGGCCGCGTCGGCCTCCCGCCCGGCCACCCGGGCCAGCGCCGGGCGGAGCACTCCGAGGCCCAGCTCCACACCGGGGTGGTCGAGTTCGTCCGGCAGTCCGCCGTGGGCGGCCCCGGCGAGCAGCGCCCGGACGGTGCGCAGGTACCCGGCGGCCGCCTCGCCGGGGCGCGGGTAGGGCGCGCCGCGCAGTTCGGCCACGAAGTCGGCGGCGCCCGGCCCGAGGCCGAGGACGGTCCGGTGGCCGGTCAGCCGGGCCAGCGAGCGGGCCTGGAGGGCGGCGTCGAGCTCGTGCCGCAGGGGCATCAGCGCGACGGCGGTGCCCACCGGCACCCGGTGGCCGAGCCCGGCCAGGTAGGCGAAGGCCTGGTGGGTCTCCAGGCGCAGTGACTGGCCCTGCCACAGCCGCGCCGCCCGGCCCTCCCGCACGAGTTCGGCGTACGGGACGAGCTGGGCCGGGTCGCTGGGCATGACCGGGAGGACGACGGAGATGGGCACGGGTCGGCTTTCGGTGCGGGGACGGTCGGAACCGGGACGGGCAGCACGGCGGCAGTCGGTGCGTCGCGGGCAGTACGGGGACGGTCAGTACGGGACGGTCAGTGCGGGGCACTGTCGGCGAGGTAGCCGGCCGCCTGGAGGCGGAAGAGCCGGGCGTAGACGCCCTCGGCCCGGAGCAGTTCGTCGTGGGTGCCCTCCTCCGCCAGCCGGCCGTTCGCGACGACGACGATCCGGTCGGCGATCCGGACGGTGGAGAAGCGGTGGGCGATGACCAGGGAGGTGGACTCGCCCGCGATCTCGCGCAGCCGTCCGAAGATCTCGGCCTCGGCCTCGGCGTCGATCGCGGCGGTCGGTTCGTCGAGGACGACGATCGGGGCCCGGCGCATGAACGCCCGGGACAGGGCGATCTTCTGCCACTGGCCGCCGGAGAGCTGGTGGCCCTCCTCGAAGTGCCGGCCGAGCATGGTGTCGTAGCCGCCGGGGAGGGCGTCCACGACGGGGGCCGCGCCGGCCGACCCGGCGGCCTGCCGGACCCGGTCGAGGTCGTCCAGCGACTCGACCCGGCCGAAGCCGATGTTGTGCCGCACGCTCATCTCGTAGCGGATGAAGTCCTGGAAGATCACGCCCATGTTCCGTTGCAGCCCGTCGATGTCGTACTCCTCGATCGGGACGCCGTCGATCAGGATCTGGCCGCCGGTCGGCTCGTACATCCGGGTCAGCAGCTTGACGACGGTGGTCTTGCCGGCGCCGTTCTGGCCCACCAGGGCGACGCAGGCGCCGGCCGGGATGCGGAAGCTCAGCCGGTCCAGGACGGGCCGGTCGGTGCCGGGGTAGCGGAAGCTGACGTCACGGAACTCGATGCCCTCGCGCAGGGTGGCCGGGAAGGGCCGGTCGCCGCCGGCGATCCGGCGTTCCGGGAGGTCGAGGAAGCCGAACAGGTTGCCGAGGAAGAGGGTGTCCTTGTAGAGCGCGGCGGCGCCGAGCAGCAGTCCGTGCGCGGCCACCTGCACCGTGCCGATGGCCTGGAGGTAGCCGGCCAGCTCGCCCACCCGGCTGCCGTCGGCGGCGTCCCGGATCGCCCACAGCAGGGCGCCGGAGGAGGCGAGCACGCTCAGCAGGCCGAAGCCGCCGACGGTGACGGACTGGCGGCGGGCCACGCCGCGGTCGATCCGGAAGAAGCGGTGGACCAGCTCCCGGTAGCGGTCCAGCAGGTAGGGGCCGAGCTGGAAGAGCCGGACCTCCTTGAAGGAGTGGTCGGTGGTGGTCAGGTACTGGTAGTAGTACAGCCGCCGACGGTCGGCCGTACGAGCGTACTCGATCTCGAAGACCTTGTGGCCGAACGCCATGTGGGCGATCACCGAGGGGACCGGGGCCGCCAGGATGACCAGCGCCACCCAGGGGCTCCAGGCGAACAGCACCGCGCTGACGGACAGCAGGGTGACCAGTTCGCGGGCGGCCTCCAGCATCTCGGCGAACAGCTGGTAGACGCGGCCGCCGTTGCTCTCCTGGAAGGCCCGCTGGAGCTTGTCGTACGCGTCGGCGTCCTCGTACTGCTGGAGGTCCAGGGTGATGCCCTTGCGCATCACCTGCTCACCGATGCTGGTGGTGAGCTCCAGGCGCAGCAGCGAGTCCAGGTACTGGACGGCGATGCCGAGCAGGTGGCCCGCCACGGCGAGGGCGAGCAGCTGGTAGCCGGCCCGCAGGGCGTCGTCGCGGGCCCCGGCCACGCCGCCGACGGCGTCCGCGACGCTCTGCACGACCTGCGCGGTGAGCGCGATCTGCAGGCCGGGGACGGCGGCGTTCAGCACGGTGCAGAGCGCGTAGCCGGTGACCTTGCCGGGGCTGAGCCGCCAGAACAGCGCGATGACGCGCAGCCAGGTCATCGTCCGCCCTCCCGTCCGGTGCCGCGGCCGCCGTTCCCGGCGGGGGGCTCGGCAGCGGCCTCGGCGGCGAGCCGGCCGCGGACGGCGCGCAGGGTGTGCCGCCACAGGCCGTAGGCGCGCTCCTCGCGGGCCAGGTCGATCGGCAGCAGCCGGTTGACCTGGAGGTGCGCGAGGCTGGCGAGCACCTGCCGCTCGCTGCCGACCAGCCGCCCGGCCCCGGCGGCCCGGCGGACCGCCGCCGCGGCCGCACCGGCGGCGGGCCGCTGGGCGGTGAAGGCCTCGGCGAGCAGCAGCCGGTGCCGGGCGCCCTCCTCGTGCGGCCGGCGCGGCCAGGGCCGCAGCAGCTCGCAGAGGTAGTCGCGGTCGGCGCGGAAGGACCGGCGGACGGCCTCGTCGTCGGCCCGGCCGCCGGGGGCGAGGTCCGCGCGGTCCGGCAGCGGGACGCCCCACTGGGCGTACAGCAGGTCGACGGCGGCGACCAGCAGCGGCTCGGGCCGCAGGTCGGGGCGGCCGGCGAGCAGCCCGACCGAGGCCTCGCTGCTGGCCTCGAAGAGCCGCTCGACGGCGTCGTAGCAGTCGGCGCCGCCGTAGCGGGCGACCTCGGGCGCGTAGGAGGCCACCGTGAGGTCCCGAGCGAGGCCCCGGCCCGCCAGGTCACGCCCCCAGGCGAGCAGCCGGGCCAGGGTGCGCGGCGCGTCGGCGCTGCGCACCCGCAGCCGCAGGTGCGGGTGGGGGTCGGCGTAGCGGAGGTAGAACCAGCGGTCCAGCAGGCCCTCGGCGCGCAGCTCGGCGAGCAGGTCGGGCAGCGGGCCGGTGAGGATCTCGTCCTGGCGCTCCGGGCCGGCGTACACCTGGAGGAACGACCACTCGCCGCCGGGCAGGTGCCGCGGCACCGGGGCGGTGGTCCGGCCGCCGGCCGGGTGGCGGGCGGCCGAGGCGGCGTCCCGGACGATCAGCGGGACGACGACCTCCTCGTGGTGGCGCCGCCCGTGCCCGTCCGTCAGCCAGAGCCGGTCGTGGACGGGCAGCAGCTCCTGGAAGGTCAGCGCCGCGCCCGGTCCGAGCGCCTCGCGCAGTTCGGGGAGGGTCTGCGGGTGGTCGAGGTCGAGCAGCAGCCGGTTGTCGTCCTCGACCAGGTAGACGTGCCGGGGGACGTTCCAGCGGGCCCGCCAGGCGGCGGGGTCGGCGAGGTCGGGCGCGGTGAGCCGCCACTGGGCGGGGCGGAGCACGACCCGGCCGCGGACCACCCGGGGGAGGAACGGCGCCCGGGCGAGCCGCCCCCAGCCGAAGGCGACCGGCAGCACGTACCCGTCGTAGGACACCTCCAGCAGGAACCGGGCCGTGTCGGGGGCGACCAGCGGGCTGAGCATGTGGTGCTGGGCGACGACCACCTCCCGGCCGAGCCGCCGGGACCACAGGTAGAGCCGGCCCTCGGTGGCGCCGAGCAGCAGGTCGTCGAGCGGGACGACCCGGTCCGGCGGCACCGACGGGGTGCTGTTGACCGGGATCTCGTACGGCCGGATCCGCGGCCGGACGGCGACGTTGGCGGCGCGGCCCCAGGTCGGCTGGAAGGCGAGTTCGGCGTGCACGGCGTCGGGGAACAGCGCCTCCTCGCGCCGGGCGTACGCGCGCAGCCGCTCGACGGCGCCGTCCCCGAGCAGGTCGAAGAAGCGGCCGAAGGTGCGCCCGCCCTGGGCCATCCCGTCGGAGCGCAGCACGGCCCGCCACTCGCCGCGGTCGATCGCCTCCCGGTCGGCGGCCTCGATGCTCAGGTAGGCGTCGACCACCGGCAGGACGGGTGCGGTGCCGGGCTTGCCGGGCGGGGCGAGCCGGTCCAGTCTGGCGTCGGTCAGCTCGACCTCGAACGCCCGCTCCCACCAGGCCTCCTGGGCGAGGTCGAGCAGGGCGGCGTCGAACCGGGCGGTGTCCGGCGGGGTGGTGGTGGGCGGCAGGTCGAAGGCGCGGCCGGGCTGGGTGTAGAGCGGCGGCGCGTCCAGGCCGGTGTCGGCGCCGAGCACCTCCAGGACGGGCACCCGGGCGCCGGCGCCGTAGCGTTCGACGAACTCCTCGCGGTAGCGCGCCAGGTGCTGGTGGTCGGTGCCGGAGGCGGCGGCCAGCCGCAGCAGTACGTCGACCGCGTCGGCGGCGGCTTCGCCGACGGCACGGTTCAGGGTGGGTGTGCGCAGGTCGAGGGCCGCGTCCAACTGGTAGGTGCGGCCGCGGTGTTCGGGGACCAGCGCGGTCTGGGCGGCGGCCAGCGCGCGCAGGCCCGCGACGTCGTGGGCGGTCCGGGTCAGGTCGACGACCGCGCGCAGGCCCTCGGCCACGTCCTCGGCCCCGGGCAGCCCGGCGACCTTCTTCAGCAGGTACTCGTCGGGCCGGGCCTCGGTCTGCGGCGGGCGCAGGTCGCTGCCGAGGAAGCCGAGCTCCCACAACTGGCGGACCAGACCCGTGACGGCGTCCTCACCGGCCTCCGGGAAGGCCTCGGCCAGTTCCGCGACCAGCCGCCGGTACGGGACGGGCGCCGCCGCGGTCCCCAGCGCGAGCCGGACCGGACCGGTGGCCCGGATCCGGACGGCCCGCTTGTCCTCCTCGCCGTGCACCTCGGTGAAGGGCAGCACCATCCGGTCCCCGGCGAGGTGCGCGGTGGAGTTGGCGACCACGTCGAGGTGGGGCAGCAGGGCCTGGTCGCCCTCCAGCCGGTGGACGAGCGCGAACAGCCACTCCAGGTCGCTGCGGACCCGGGTGGCGCGGACCGCCGGGCTGCCCAGCCGGGCGGTCGTGCGGTCGCCGAACTCACCCATCGCGACCCCGGCGAACGCCCCGAACGGGGTGGGGCGGGTGGACATCCGGGTGAGGTAGCGCAGCAGCGTGGAGTGCAGGCGCCGGGTGCGGCGCCCGTCCGCCCGGTCGGGCCGCTCCAGGGCGGCCACCAGGTCCTCGCTGGCCACCAGCAGCGCCCGGCGGACCTCCGGGTCCTCGGCGAGGGCGAGCAGTTCGGCCCGGGTGCGGGCCGGGTCGGCGGTGATCCGGTGGTAGGCGTCGACCGGCAGCGCGGGCGCGCGCAGCAGGAAGAAGTCGGCGGGGACGTACCGGGACACCCGGCTCACCGCCCCAGGAAGACGCGGAACCAGGCGGGCCGCTCGTCCGCGAGGGCGGCCAGCAGCGCCAGGGCGACGCCCGCGGCGCCGGAGAGCAGCCCCGGATCGTCGACGGTGTTGCCGGGCAGGTCCTCGTCGGCGAACACCACCGGGTGCCGGGGGGCGGCGTACGCCAGCAGCCGTTCCAGCAGTCCGGGCAGCGCCTGCGCGGCCGCCGCGCTGTGCGGGCCGAACTCCTCGGCCAGCATGACGAGTCCGGCCAGGCCGTGGCAGAGCGTGGGGGTGCGCGGCTCGGCGCCGGCGGCCCGGCGCAGCGCGGCCTCGAAGGCCTCGACGGCACTGACGCGCAGCCCGTCGTCCCCGGTGCAGTCGGCGACGGCGAGCAGGGCCGCGGCGATCCCGGCGGTGCCGTAGCACCAGGCGAGTTGGTCGTGGCAGTGGGCGACGGGCCGCTCGGCGCCGAGCTCGTCGACCGGGACGCCGTTGGCCCACAGCGGGCCCTGGTCGTCGGTCAGCCGGTGGCCCAGCAGCCAGCCGGTGAGCGCCGTGAGGGCCTCGCGCTGGCCGGGGCGGCGGTGGCCGGCGGCCCAGGCGGCGGCGAGGGCGACGGCCACCCCGGGCACGCCGTGGGAGACGCCGAGGTTGAGGTAGCCGTGCGGGTACTGCCGGTGGTGGTCGCCGACCGGCGGGTAGACCTCGGGACGGAGCAGCCAGCCCCGCGCGGTTCCGGCCGGCTCGGCGGGCCCGGCCTGCCGGATCAGCCGGTCGAGCAGCACGGCGGCGGCCTCCCGGACCCGCGGGCCCGGCTCGGGCAGGGCGCTGAGGCAGGTGAGCACGCCGGCCGCGCCGTTGACCAGGTCGTAGTCGGTGTCACTGATCGGCTGCCCGTCCTCCGGCCACGGGGTGGCGATCGCCTGCTCGGCGAGCTGGTCGTACAGGCGCAGCAGGCTGGGCCGGAACCGGGGTTCGTCCTCGGCGCAGTCGGCCAGGGCCAGGGCCAGGCCGGCGGTGCCGCCGAACAGGCCGGGGCCGGAGAGCGGTTCGACCTGGGTGGCGAGCACCGCCTCGCGGATGTGGCCGTGGGCGTGCTCGCGGTCGCCGAGGCCGGCCCGGGCGGCGTACAGGTGGAGCAGGGCGAGGCCGGCCTGGCCGTGGCTCAGGCTCGGCGGGTACCAGCCCATCGGCACAGCGGCCTGGTCGGCGGCGCGGAGCGCGAGTTCGGTCCACTGCTCGGTCGTCGCGGTCCGGGACACCACGAGGCGCACCGTGTCGCGGACCCGTTCGGCGAGCGGGGCGTCGGGGGTGCGGACGGACGGTTCGCCGGTTTCCCGGACGGTGTGCATGTGTTCTCCCTCGGAGGGTGGCGCCGGGGCGGTGGCGGCCCCGGCCTGGTGACGGTCCCGGAGTTCGCGGCGGGCCGGGGGTCCGCGGCGGCTCTGGAGTTCGCGGCGGCTGTGGAGTTCGCGGCGGGCCGGCGCGAGAATGGGCGGACGGGTGCTGCCGTGTCCTGTATCCACGGCAGCACCCGTCACCTCACCGGAGGTCAGTCCTGCTGCGGGTTCGAGCAGATGCCCGAGGTGCACAGGGTGGTGCAGACACAGGTCGAGGTCACCTTGCAGCCGATCCGGGTGCAGATGGTGCGGGTGGCGAGGGTGCTGATCGACGGCGTCGGCAGCTGGCCGCCGCCCTGGACCGGCGAGCTGATGCGGGCGTCCAGGTCGAATGCGTTGTCGGACATCGCGAATTCCCTTCGAATCGTCCCGTTCCGGTTTCCCGGGCGGGTTCGGGGGTGCCTCCCCCGTGATTCGATGATGTCCCGGCGGGCTTTCCGTGCCTATTGTCGCGGGCGACAGTCCGGCGACGGTCCGGCGGCTTTCCGGGATTCAGGCGGCGGGCGCCCTGGGGGTGCGGTCCGGCGCAATGAGGTGGGCGTAGGAGGCCAGGCAGCCGGAGAGCCGGGATTCGAGTTCGAGTTTCTCCAGGACGGCCGTGAGATGGGCCCGCACGGTGCGTTCGGTGACCTGTAGCCGGGCGGCCATCTGCTGGTTGGTCAGGCCTTCGGCGAGCATCACGAAAACCTCGCGCTCACGGGGTGTCAGTCGGCCGACACGGTCCAGTGCGTGGGTCCAGGCGGGTCCGCCTGAGGCGGCCGCCGTCGTGGTCGCGAAGTCATTCACGTCATCTCCCCGTTGTCCATCCGACGGATTCGGTGGGGCGGCTCCGTCCGGGCCGCACAGGACAGAACGTAGGCACTGTTCGAACCGGAAGCAACCGTGTTCCGCCGTTGGCTACGGAGCGTCAGGACGGCGCCGGACCGTGGCGTCCGGGCCTCCGGCGGCGGTGTCCGGTGGCACCGGGGGACTCCCCGCACAGGCGGAAGGCGGCGCTCCGGCGAAACCCCCGCCATTCGGCGGGGATGGTTCCATTGGCACCATTCTCACCGTCCGTGGAGGCCTTCGGCGGTGCCCGGTGCGGCGATCGGCGGAAACCGGCGCGGGGAATCCGGAATTCGACCCGCCGGTTACCGGGCGGACCCCCTTCCGGCGATCCTGACACAGCCGAAGCTTGACTCCCCGTTGACCAAGTCGGTTAACATTGCCGACATGAGCATTGCAATGCCGGGCTCACCATCGCCACTGCATGTCCGGATCGAGCGTCAGATCCAGTGGTCGATCGAGCGGGGGGAATATGCCGAAGGCGAGTCACTGCCCCCGGCGAGCGACTTGTCCGCGAATTTCCGGGCCAACCGGAACACCGTTCTGCGCGCGCTGCGGAAATTGCGCGCCAAAGGACTCATCGATTTCGGCCGCGGTCGCGGAATCATCGTCGTGGCGCGTTCCGGGGCCGCGCAGGGCGACGTCGCGGGCCTGTCCGAACAACTGCGGCAGCTGGTCGCCGTGGCCGACGCCCACGGCGTGGCCCGCTCCTCGCTGATCTCCGCCATCGAGCGCATGCCCCGCCCGGCCGAGGGCGCGACGGCACCGCGCCGGGCGGGCCACCGCCCGCCGGGACGCCCCTGAGACAGGCCCTGAGACGGGCCCCGAGACGGGCCCTGTGGCGGCTTCCGTGAGCGTGCTTCCGTCGGCGGGTCAGGCGCCGGCTGCGGCGGCCTCGGCGAGGGAGTCGAGGACCGGGCGGAGCAGCGGGTGCCCGTCGGCGCCGGCCCGGACGGCGGCGAAGACCCGGCGGGTGGCGAGGTCGCTGTCGACCGGGCGGACCGCCACCCGGGCCAGGTCCACCCCGCGGAGCGCGGAGCGCGGCACCAGGGCGACACCGGCGCCCGCCGAGGCCAGGGCGACGACGGCGCGGAAGTCGTCGGAGGAGTGCAGCAGGCGCGGCTGGAAGCCGGCGTGCTCGCAGGCGAGCAGGACCACGTCGTGGCAGGGGTTGCCCGGATAGGGGCCGATCCACGGCTCGTCGGCCAGCGCGGCCACCGCCAGCGGCCCGGCCTCGGCGGCCAGCGGGTGGGCCAGCGGCAGCACGGCCTCGAAGGGTTCGGCGTACAGCGGGACCCTGGTCAGCCGGGCGTCGTCGGCGCGCGGGGCGCCGCGGTACTCGACGGCCACCGCGAGGTCGGCGCGGCCGTCCAGCACCATCGGGAGGCTGGCGTCGCCCTCGGCGTCCAGCACCTTGAGCCGCAGGCCGGGGGCGCGACCGGCCAGCAGGCCGATCGCCGGGGCGAGCACGTGCGAGATGCCGGTCGCGAAGGAGGCGACGGTGACCTCGCCCGCGACGCCCGCGCTGTACGCGGCGAGGTCGGCCTCGGCCCGCTCCAGCTGGGCGAGCACCGCGTCGGCGTGGCCGAGCAGGATCTCCCCGGCGGCGGTCAGCCGCACGCCCCGGCCCTCCCGGGCCAGCAGGTGGTGGCCGGTCTCCTGTTCCAGGGCGGCCAGCTGCTGGGAGACCGCGGAGGGGGTCAGGTAGAGGGCGGCCGCCGCGGCGGTCACGGTGCGGTGGTCCGCCACGGCCCGGAGGGTCCGCAGCCGTCGTGCGTCGATCACACGTCAATTCTGCCAGCGCGGCGGAGCGGGCCGTCCGGGGTGCCGCTCCCGGGGCCGTCCGGGGCTTCCGGGACGCCGCCTGCGGGGCCTGCGGGGTGCCGCCGGCAGGGCCGCTCGCAGGGCGGTTTCCGGGGCAGTACCACCGGTGGCGTATTTCGGCCCGAGATCGTCTCGGCCCGTTGACCGCCCGGTCCGCACGGCGCTTGGCTCGGGAACGGACCGGGCCGGGGACTCCGGGGCCCGGTACTCGTCATCTGGGGAGGATGTCCATGATCACCGCCCGTTCCCGCCGCCGGCTCGCCCGCGCCGGCTGCGTCCTGGTGGCCGCCCTCGCGGTCGGCGCCGTGATGCCCGCCGCCGAGGCCCGGCCGCCCAAGGGCGACACCGCCCGGGTCAGCGAGGGCTTCAAGGGGGAGCAGCTGAACGGCGCCTCGACCGGGCTCGGGCTGAGCGCGGACGGCCGTTCGGCGCTGTTCTCGTCGGCCGCGACCGACCTGCTGCCGTCCACCGGCACCCCGAACTCCGGCGAGGTCTACGTCCGCGACCTGCGCAACGGCCACATCGAGCGGGTCAGCGTCGCCGACGACGGCTCGCAGCTGAACGCCCCCACCACGGACGCCTCGATCAGCGCGGACGGCCGGTTCGTGGCGTTCAGCACCGCCGCCACCAACGTCGTCCCGGGCCAGGCGAAGCACGAGAACGACGTGTTCGTCCGCGACCGCTGGACGGGGCGCACCGAGCTGATCACCGGCGGCCTGCTCGCCACCGCGGACGACGAGACGATCCGCAGCGCGGACAACCCCACGCTGAGCGCGGACGGCCGCTACGTCGCCTACGCCTCGAACCGCACCGACCTGACCACCGGCATCCGCCGCGGGAAGATCAACATCTACGTCACCGACCGCTGGACCCACACCACCCGGCTGGTCACCACCGGCCCGGCGGGCGGCACCGGCGCGGACAACCACTCCTACCGTCCGACCATCAGCGCGGACGGGCGCACGGTCGGCTTCGTCTCCCGGGCCTACAACCTCACCGACCCCGCCCCGGGCACCCCCGCGGCCCCGGCGGCGGCGGACGCCGAGCTGGCCGGCCCGCGCTTCTACCCGTACTACGTCTGGTCCGCCGCCACCGGCCGGACGGTCGTCGCCGGTGTGGACACCACCGGCGCCGAGCGCGGCGTCGGCCTGATGGACGCCCGGATCAGCCCCGACGGCCGCTACGCGCTGTACGGCATGCCGACCTACGGCGTCGGCCCCCGCCCCGGCAACCACGGCCTCCGGATGGACCTGTACGTCCACGACCTGGTCACCGGCAAGGTCACCCTGGTCAACACCCCGCTGCCCGGCACCACGCCCACCGACGGCTCCTACGACCCGGCGATCACAGCCGACGGGCGCTGGGTCTACTTCGACTCCGCCGCGGACGACCTGGTGGCCGACGACACCAACCAGTCCTCCGACGTGTTCCGCCGCGACCTGTGGACCGGCCGGATCGAGCGGGTCAGCCTCGCCTCGGACGGCTCCCAGAGCACCGCCGCCGCGCAGAACCCGTACGTGGACGCCGAGGGCGGCACGGTGCTGTTCGACGCCGAGGACGGCAACCTGGTGCCGGGCGACACCAACACCGTCACGGACGTGTTCCGCCGCCGCCTCTGAACCGCGCCCGGCCTCTCCACCCTGTCCGCAAGGCCCGCCGTCCGATTACGTCTGTTGACGTATTTTCCGTCCGGATTCATCTCAGCTGTTGACCCAGGGGCCGTCCGGCGCTTGGCTCGTTCCCGGACCGACCGCCCGGGGGGGCCTGTCCGACCGGGCGCCGGGCCCCCCCACCCCAAAGGGGGGGGGGGGGGGGGAAGCCGACAAACAGCGGGTGTTGAGGGCAGACAACAACCCCCACAGCACCCGCAAGAACAC
>NZ_JBHYGR010000028.1:63235-65151 GCF_042738155.1 Kitasatospora sp. NPDC059088
GGGGGTGGCCGGTCTGTCGGTGGGCCCCCCCCCCCCCTCCCTTCCGGTTGGCGCGGGGGCGGGGCGCCGGCCTCAGCGGACGGGTAGCGAGACCTCCGCCGGACCGAAGGCCACCGTGCCGTCCGACGGCGTCTCGCCGCCGTACAGGCCGTCCCGGGTGCCGAGCACCAGCGCGAGCCGGTGGCCGGCCGGGAGGTCGTACGCGGTGGGGAACAGCGTGACGTCCAGCGGGAAGGACTGCCCCGCCGTACGGCCGGACCAGCTCTGCGGGGCGTGCGCGATCAGCCGCCCGACGCCGAGCGCGTCAACGTCGTAGAGGTACGCGACGGCGGTGCCCTGCGGGGCGGAGCCGGTCACGGTGGTGTGCACCCGGACGGCCCCGCGCACGGACAGGCCCCGCTCGTACGGCTCCGACTGCCGCACGGCGGCGGCCTCGCGGTCCAGCAGCGGGACCAGGACGGTCGGCGGCTGGTGCAGCCACTGGTCGACCAGGCCGGAGAGCAGCACGGTGCCGCCGCTCGCGCCGGAGGACCGGTCGCCGCGGACGGTGGCGGTGCCGGCCAGGTCCAGCCGCTCGGTGCGGGAGGCGACCGACTCCCAGTCCGGGTACGCCTCGTGGGTGCCGGTCGGGCGGACCTCCAGGCCGACGCCCGGCGGCAGGCCCGCGCCCGCCACGCCCTTGAGGTGCTGGTCGAGCCAGCCGCGGGCGTCGTCCCAGGTGGCGTTGGAGAAGCCGAGCAGGCCGGTGAACTCCTGGCTGGCGTGGTCGCCGGGCCGCAGTTCGAGGCGCTTGGGGACGGTCAGCCGCCGGTAGAAGTCGGTCATCTGGCCGGGGTTGAAGAAGCTGTCGCTCCAGCCGTTGGCGAGGTAGACGGCGGCACCGTTGGCGTTGATCCGGTCCAGGTAGGCCGCGGGCGAGCGGAGCTTCGCCCAGGCGATCACGTCGGGGAGGTCGTGGTCGCCGAACAGGTCGTCCAGGGCGGCCGCGAACTCCGGGCTCTTGCGCCCGGTCAGGCCCTCGATCCGGGCCAGCCGGGTGGCGGCGGCGGTGTGCCGGGTCTGTCCGCTGTACAGCGCGTCGGTCAGGTCGGCCCAGCCGCTGAGCGAGGCGACGGCCTTGATCCGCGGGTCGAACGCGGCGCCGAGGAGGGTGAGGCCGCCGCCGAGCGACAGGCCGATCATGCCGACCCGGTCCGGGTCCGCCGGGGTCTGCGCGAGGGCCCAGTCGATCACCGTCGAGATGTCGGCGACGTCCTTGGGCCCGGCGACGTCCACCTCCCCGCCCGAACCCCAGAACCCGCGCACGGTGTACGTCACGACGACGTACCCGGCGGCGGCGAACCGGTGCCCCTGGGCGACGTACTCCAGGTCGTTCTGCCCCCAGCTCGCGGGCTGCACCACCACCGGGTAGCGGCCGCGGGCGTCGGCGCCCGGGGTTCCGGCGGGCGGGGTGAAGACGTCGGCCTTGAGCACGACGCCGTCCCGGGCGGTGATGTCCGCCAGCCGGAAGCCGCCGAGCGCGGACGCGGCGGCGGACCCGAACGCGGGTGCGGCCGGCGCGGGTTGGGCCATCGCGGGTTGGGCCACCGCACCGGCCCCGAGCCCGAGCGCCAGGGCCAGGGCCAGGGCCAGGGCGGCGCTCGCCGCCCGGTGTCCGCCGGTTCGGTGGGGTCGTGCCATCACGCGCTGCTCCCTCGGTCCACTTGATGTGATCACGACGAGCCTAGTGATCACAGCCGACCCCGGAGGAGGTGGTGATCAGCCAAATTACTGGCCGGTAACGTGACCTGGCGGCGGAACCGCGAACGGGGGTGGGGGGCCCGGGGGGGGGGGGGTGCCCCCCCCCCCGGGCGGGGGGGGGGGGCGTGGGGGAGGGGGCGCGCGCCGGGGGGGGGAGGGCGTACACCCCCCCCGAC
>NZ_JBHYGR010000028.1:65161-81869 GCF_042738155.1 Kitasatospora sp. NPDC059088
CTGCAGCCGGGGGGGCCGCGGCGGGCCGGGGGCCGCGCCCCCCCGCGCGGCCCCCCCCCCCCCCCCCCGAGGCGGGAGGGTGGGGCAGTTGGTCTTCGGGCCGCGCGGCGGTGGCGAATCGATTCACCACCACCGCAGCGCGGTGGTGAGCCCGCGGGGACGGGCCGGTTCCGAGCGGCTCGGCCCCGCGGGCGGCTTGTGGGGTCAACCCCTCGTGGGACTCAACCCCTCGTGGGGGTCGGGCCCTTCGTCGGGATCGGGCCCCGCGCGGGGGTCAGCCCTCCAGCGCGGCGCGGGCGTCCACGAAGGCGGCGACGGCGCGCTCGACGTCCTCGGTGGAGTGGGCCGCGGAGAGCTGCACCCGGATCCGGGCGGCGCCGTGCGGGACCACCGGGTACGAGAAGCCGATCACGTACACGCCGCGCTCCAGCAGGAGTTCGGCCAGGCGGCCGGCCTTCGCCGCGTCGCCGATCATCACCGGGGCGATCGGGTGGTCGCCCGGCAGGATCTCGAACCCGGCCTCGGTCATCTTCGAGCGGAACAGCGCGGTGTTGGCCGCCAGCCGCTCGCGCAGCTCGTTGGACTGCTCGACCAGGTCGAGCACCTTCAACGAGGCGGCCGCGATCACCGGGGCCAGCGAGTTGGAGAACAGGTACGGGCGGGAGCGCTGGCGCAGCAGGGCGACGATCTCCCGGCGGGCGGCGACGTAGCCGCCGGAGGCGCCCCCGAGCGCCTTGCCCAGGGTGCCGGTGATGATGTCCACCCGGTCCATCACGCCGTGCAGTTCGGGGGTGCCCCGGCCGCCGGCGCCGACGAAGCCGACGGCGTGCGAGTCGTCGACCATGACCATGGCGTCGTAGCGGTCGGCCAGGTCGCAGATCTCGCGCAGCGGGGCGACGTAGCCGTCCATCGAGAAGACGCCGTCGGTGACGATCAGGCGGCGGCGGGCGTCCTGGGTCTCCTTGAGCTGCTGCTCCAGGTCGGCCAGGTCGCGGTTGGCGTAGCGGTGGCGGCGGGCCTTGCTGAGCCGGATGCCGTCGATGATGCTGGCGTGGTTGAGCGCGTCGGAGATGACGGCGTCGCGGTCGTCCAGCAGGGTCTCGAAGACGCCGCCGTTGGCGTCGAAGCACGAGGAGTAGAGGATGGTGTCCTCCTGGCCGAGGAAGGCCGAGAGGCGCTCCTCCAGCTCCTTGTGCACGTCCTGGGTGCCGCAGATGAAGCGCACCGAGGCCATGCCGTAGCCCCAGCGGTCCAGCGCGTCCTTGGCCGCGGCGAGCACCTCGGGGTGGTCGGCCAGGCCGAGGTAGTTGTTGGCGCAGAAGTTGAGCACCTCGCCGGGGCGGCCGCCGGAGGTGACGGTGACCTCGGCGCTCTGCGGGCTGCCGATCACCCGCTCCGGCTTGAACAGGCCGGCCTCGCGGATCTCGTCGAGGGTGGTGGCGATGTCGGCGCGCACGTTGTCGAACACGGGCAGACTCCTAGTCGTAGCGGCGGGGCGGCGGATCGGCGGGCTCGGGCAGGGCTCAGACGGTGCTCAGGCGGTCCAGTCGAGGATGATCTTGCCGCAGTTGCCGCTCGCGGCGTCGTCGAAGGCGGCCTCGAACTCGGTGGCGGCGTAGCGGCCGGTGATCACCGGGCTGAGGTCCAGGCCGCCCTCCAGCAGCACCGACATCGCGTACCAGGTCTCGAACATCTCGCGGCCGTAGATGCCCTTGATGGTGATCATCGAGGTGACGATCGAGGCCCAGTCCACCGGGAAGGCCTCGGCCGGCAGGCCCAGCATGGCGATCTTGCCGCCGTGGGTCATGTTGGCGATCATCGACTGCATCGCCTCGGGGCGGCCGGACATCTCCAGGCCGACGTCGAAGCCCTCGCGCAGGCCCAGCTTCTGCTGGCCCTCCTCGATGGTGTGCTCGGCGACGTTGAGCGCCAGCGTCACGCCGACCCGGCGGGCCAGGTCGAGGCGGTACGGGGAGACGTCGGTGATCATCACGTTGCGGGCGCCGGCGTGCTTGGCGACGGCGGCCGCCATGATGCCGATCGGGCCGGCGCCGGTGACCAGCACGTCCTCGCCGACCAGCGGGAAGGACAGCGCGGTGTGCACGGCGTTGCCGAAGGGGTCGAAGATCGCGGCCACGTCGAGGTCCACCGGCACCCGGTGCACCCAGACGTTGGAGGCGGGCAGCGCCACGTACTCGGCGAAGGCGCCGTCCCGGTTCACGCCCAGGCCGACGGTGTTGCGGCACAGGTGGCGGCGGCCGGCCAGGCAGTTGCGGCACTTGCCGCAGACCAGGTGGCCCTCACCGCTGACCAGGTCGCCGATCGCGATGTCCGCGACGCCGGCGCCGAGCTCGGCGACCTCGCCGACGAACTCGTGGCCGAGCACCAGCGGGGTCTTGATCGTCTGCTGCGCCCAGCCGTCCCACTTGCGGATGTGCAGGTCGGTGCCGCAGATGCCGGTGCGCAGCACCTTGATCAGCACCTCGCCCGGGCCGATCTCGGGCTTCGGGACGTCGATCATCCAGAGGCCGGGCTCGGCATGCTGCTTGACGAGTGCCTTCACGGGAGACGGCTCCTGACGTGCTGATCGGGGACGGCCTTCGAGGGTCGGGCAGGCCGGTGGCTCGGTTCGGCCGCTCCTGACGGGCACGCTCCGGCAAGCAGAAATCTGCCTGGTGGGAGGGGGTGCGGTCCATCGAGGAATTCTTAAGGGCGGCCACAGCTGGGCTAAACGATCGTGCCCGAGCTGGGCCCGGGGGCGGGTGCGGCGTGCCGGTGCTCACCCGTCCGGCCGAGCGCGCGGCACCCGCGACGACACCAACCGGCCGTACCGGCGGGGTACTTGACAACGATCCGCCAGTGGGAGCGGGCCAGTCGGGTGGGGTTGGGTCCGTTCGGGCCAGCCCGGCCGCCACCGGCGCGCGGGTGTTCGAGGGCGGTGCTTACGGTGGCGACGCTCCCCCACGGCCCCGTGGAGCAGCGCTCCGGGGCCCTTCGCCGCAGAGAGGCGCCCCACTCCATGACCAACACCCGACGGCCCCGCCCGGCCGCTCCCCGCTCCGCCCGGCTGGCCGCAGGAGCCGCCCTCGCACTGGCCGGCCTGCTGGCCG
This sequence comes from Kitasatospora sp. NPDC059088, assembly GCF_042738155.1. Taxonomy (NCBI): domain Bacteria; kingdom Bacillati; phylum Actinomycetota; class Actinomycetes; order Kitasatosporales; family Streptomycetaceae; genus Kitasatospora; species Kitasatospora sp. NPDC059088. The sequence goes on from NZ_JBHYGR010000028.1 coordinate 68,272, forward strand.
CCACCGCCTGCTCCGGAGAGTCGACGCCCGCCCGGCAGGCCGCCGAGCCTGCGGTCACCGCCGAACCGGCCGCGCTCAGCCCGTCCCCCGGCAACTCCCCCTCGGGGAGCGCCTCCTCGAACGCGGTGGTGCAGCTGACCCCGGCCGTCGGCGCCAAGCTGGACGCCGCGATCCAGTCCGTGCTCAAGCAGAACTCGGTGCCCGGCATCTCGGTCGGGATCATCACGCCGGGCGGCACGTACCAGAAGTCCTTCGGCGTCTCCGACAAGACCGCCAACACGCCGATGGACCCCGGGCTGTTCACCCGCATCGGCAGCGAGAGCAAGACCTTCACCGCGACCGCCGTGCTGCGCCTGGTGGACCAGGGCAAGGTGGCGCTGGACGACCCGATCTCCAAGTACGTGGACGGCGTCCCCGGCGGCGACGGGATCACCGTGCGCCAGCTCGGCGAGATGCGCAGCGGCCTGTTCCCGTACAGCTCCGACCCGGACTTCGTGAACACCCTGATCGGCGACCCGAACCACGTGTTCACCCCGGACCAGCTGCTCGCCTACGGCTACAAGCACCCCGCCGTGTTCCCGCCCGGGCAGCGGTTCCAGTACAACAACAGCAACTACATCATCCTGGGCAAGCTGATCGAGAAGGTCGGCGGGCAGAGCGCGGGCGACTTCCTCCAGGCCCAGGTGTTCACGCCCGCCTCGCTGGCCAAGACGAGCTTCCCCACCGACGGGACGCTCCCCGACCCGCACGCCCACGGCTACACCGACCAGACGCCCAACGGGGACATCCAGGACGCCACCAACTGGAACCCGTCCTGGGCCTGGACGGCCGGGGCCGTCATCACCCAGCTCGCCGACCTGGAGAGCTGGGCCAAGACCATGGCCACCGGCGCCATCATCAGCCCGGCCAGCCAGACCGAGCGGTTGAAGACCCTGCCCACCGGCGACCCCGGCGTCACCTACGGCTTCGGGCTGTTCGACAACAACGGCTGGATCGGGCACAACGGCTCGATGCCCGGTTACGAGAGCGTCGCGGTGTACATGCCGGAGGCCCAGGCCACCCTGGTGCTGCTGCTCAACACCGATGTGATCTCCCAGGGCCAGGAGCCGTCCACGCTGTTCGCGAACGCGATCACCAAGATCATCTCGCCGAACAACGTCTACGCGCTCCCGGCGGAGACCGCCGCGCCGTCGGCCCCGGCCTCGGGCGGCGCGTCCGGCTCGGTGTCCGGCTCCCCCTCGGCCGGCAGCTCCGGCAGCGGCGCGCCCTCGCTCCCGGGCAACGCCCCCACCACCGTGCGGGCCTGACCGCAGCGCGCGAGCAGAGCAGGAGGCCCGACCCGGTGCGAACGGGTCGGGCCTTCCGTACTCCCGACCGACCGTCAGATTCCCAGGACCTTGCCGAGGTCGTACGAGACCGGCTCCTCCAACTGCGCGTAGGTGCAGCTCTCCGGCGTGCGGTCCGGCCGCCAGCGGCGGAACTGGGCGGTGTGCCGGAAGCGGCTGCCCTCCATGTGGTCGTAGGCCACCTCGACCACCCGCTCGGGGCGCAGCGCGATCCAGGACAGGTCCTTGCCGCCGGTCCAGCGGCTGACCGCCCCCGGCAGCCGGCCCTCCGCGTGCGCGGACTCCTCCGCCCAGGCGCCCCAAGGGTGTTGGGCGAGGTCGTCGATCCTCAGCGGGGCCAGCTCCTCGACCAGTTCGCGCCGGCGCGCCATGGAGAAGGCGGCGCACACGCCGACGTGCTGCAACCGGCCCGCGTCGTCGTGGATGCCCAGCAGCAGCGAGCCGACCACCGGGCCGCTCTTGTGCTCGCGGTAGCCGGCCACCACGCAGTCGGCGGTGCGCTCGTGCTTGATCTTGTACATGGTCCGCTCGCCCGGCCGGTACGGCTGGTCCAGCGGCTTGGCCACCACGCCGTCCAACCCGGCGCCCTCGTACTCGGCGAACCAGGTCCGCGCCAGCTCGGCATCGGTCGAGGCCGGGGCGGTGAACACCGGGTCGGCGGCCCCGGCGAGCGCCGCCTCCAGGGCCGGGCGGCGCACCGACAGCGGCTCGTCCAGCAGCGAATCGTCGCCGAGGGCGAGCAGGTCGAAGGCCACGAAGGAGGCGGGCGTCCGCTCGGCGAGCAGCTTCACCCGGCTCGCCGCCGGGTGGATCCGCTCCAGCAGCTCCTCGAAGCGCAGCCGCCCGTCCCGGGCGATCACCACCTCGCCGTCCAGCACGCAGCGCGGCGGCAGCTCCCGCCGGAAGGCCTCCACCAGCTCGGGGAAGTACCTGGTCAGCGGCTTGCCGGTGCGGCTGCCCAGCTCCACCTCGTCGCCGTCGCGGAACACGATGCTACGGAAGCCGTCCCACTTGGCCTCGTACTGCATCCCCGGCGGGATCCCCGCCACCGACTTGGCGAGCATCGGGGCCACCGGCGGCATCACGGGCAGGTCCATGCGTCCCAGCCTGGCGCGGTTCGCCCCGGGGCGCGCGCCGGGCACGGCGCCCTTAGCGTGAGAGGCATGGGCACAGCCGTCGAACTGGAAGTCGCCGGGCGCACCGTCCGGCTGTCCAATCCGGACAAGGTGTACTACCCCGAGCGCGGCTTCACAAAGTTGGACGTCGCCCAGTACTACCTGGCCGTCGCCGACGGGGTGCTGCACGGGCTGCGCGACCGGCCCACCACCCTCCAGCGCTTCCCCGACGGGGTCGACGGCGAGTTCTTCTACCAGAAACGCGCCCCCAAGGGCCTGCCGGACTGGCTGCCCACCGCCCGGATCGAGTTCCCCAGCGGCCGCTCCGCCGACGAGATCTGCCCCACCGAACCGGCCGCCGTGCTGTGGGCCGCCAACCTGGGCTGCCTCACCTTCCACCCCTGGCCGGTCCGGCGCGGCGACACCGACCACATCGACGAACTGCGCATCGACCTCGACCCGCAGCCCGGCACCGACTTCCACGACGCCGTCCGCGCCGCCCACGAACTGCGCGCCCTGCTGGCGGAACACGGGCTGCGCGGCTGGCCCAAGTCCTCCGGCGGGCGCGGCCTGCACGTCTACGTCCCGCTGGTGCCCGAGTGGACCTTCACCGACGGGCGGCACGCCGTGATCGCCCTCGGCCGGGTGCTGGAACAGCGGATGCCCGGGAAGGTCACCACCGCCTGGTGGAAGGAGGAACGCGGCGAACGCATCTTCGTCGACTACAACCAGATGGCCCGCGACCGCACCATCGCCTCCGCCTACTCGCTGCGCGCCCGCCCCCGCGCCACCGCCTCCGCCCCGCTGCACTGGGACGAACTCGACGACGCCTCCCCCGAGGACTTCGACCTGCGGACCGTCCCCGCCCGCTTCGCCGAACTCGGCGACCCCAACGCGGAGATGGCGGACCACGCGTACCGGCTGGAGGCCCTGCTGGAGCTCTACGACAAGCAGCTGCACGACGAGGGCCTCGGCGAACTCCCCTACCCGCCCGACCACCCCAAGGCCGCCGGCGAACCGCCCCGGGTGCAGCCCAGTCGGGCCCGCAGGAAGCCGGCCTGACACGCCCAGGGGCCGTCACGGGCCCGTCTAGTCTGACCGGATGCCCTTCGACCACAACGACCACTACCACCGGCCACTGCTGCGCCGCGTGCCGCCCGGCGCCCGCCGCGCCCTGGACGTCGGCTGCGGGACCGGCCGCTTCGCCCGGGCGCTCGCCCGCCGGGGCCTGGAGGTGGACGCCGTCGACCGGGACGAGGCCGTGCTGGCGGCCGCCCGCGCCGCCGACGGGCCCACCGGCATCCACTACCGGCGGAGCGACCTCGCCGAACTCCACCTGCCGCCCGGCCACTACGACGTCATCTCCTGCCTGGCCAGCCTCCACCACCTCCCGCTGGACACCCTGGCCCGGCTGCGCGAGGCGCTCGCGCCCGGCGGGGTCCTGGTGGTGCTCGGCTGCTACCGCGAGGCCACCGTCCGGGACCGGCTGGTCAGCCTGGCCGCCGTCCCGGTGAACGCGCTCTGCCGCCTCGCCGTCCACCTGCGCGAACGCGGCGCCCCGCCCGCGGTCGTCCCGGCCCCGGTGATGTGGCCGCGGACCACGCTCGCCGAGGTGCGGGCGTACGCCGCCCGGGAGCTGCCGGGGTACGCGCTGCGGCAACTGCTGTTCTGGCGCTACCTGTTGGTCTGGCGGCGCGACTAGGCTGACGGGGCTGACGATCATCGACCACGACGGGACGGGATGCGTGATGGGGACGCGGGGGCTGGCGGAGATCCTGGCGGACGCGGCGGGCGGGGTGTTCCCGCCGCCGGACGGCTCGGTGACGGTGGTGCCGCAGCCCTCGCCGCGCGAGGCCGGGGTGATCGCCTTCGCCGCGCACGCCGTGGTGTTCACCGACCAGGACCCGGACTGGGTGCACACCGCACTCGCCGCCGCCCCGGGCGACCCGCTGTCCGCACCGCTCTGCCCGCCCTTCCTCACCGCCTTCGCCGAGCGCACCGGACGGACCGTCAACAACATCGACCTGCTCTCCGTCGCCGACCGCCTCCCGGGCGGTCCGCCGCTGCCGCTCCGCCCGGTCGAGGACCGCGAACACCCGCGCGTGGTCCGGGCGTTGCGCTACCGCGAGGACGTCCGGGTGTACGAGGCCGACGGCGGCGTGCTCATCCTGGGCCGGGGCGTGGCCGGCCGCTGGGAGTCCGCCGTCGAGGTCGACCCGCATGCCCAGGGCCGGGGCCTCGGCCGCGCCCTCGCCACCGCCGCCCGCCACCTGCTGCCGGAGGGCGAGGTCGTCTGGGCCCAGCAGGCCCCCGGCAACGCCCCCAGCGTCCGCGCCTTCCAGGCCGCCGGCTACCGCCCGGCCGGCGCGGAGGCCCTGCTGGTGCTCGGGCAGCCGTAGGGCGCGGTCCCGGGGTCAGCGCACCAGGACCTGGTCGGCCGCCCGGTCGTACCCGAGGAACGGGCCGGTGCCCGCCGCGTACGTCGGTACCGATCTGCCCAGCCGCCGCCCGACCGCGGCCAGGAAGCCGCACAGCACGTCCAGCCCTTCCTGGTCGCGGAGTTGTGCGACGTCGACGTCCAGGTCGATCCGCTCCGCACCGCCGAACCGGAACACCGCCCCCACCCCGGGGCCCGGCCGCACGCTCAGCACCGGCCGCGCGGCCCCGCCCCGCGGCCAGGTCAGCACCTCCTCGGCCCGTGGCAGCGCCGTCTCGAAGCAGCCCACGAGGAACCGTCGCTCCCAGCCCCGCTCCACCACCAGGTCCAGCAGCGCCTGCCAGTCCGCCGCTGTGGTGTCGGCGATGCCCTCGCCGGGCAGCCAGCCGTCGGCGGCCGGATCGAGCAGCCACCCGGCGTGGTCCGCCCAGCGCAGCGGCTCAGCCATCCCTGTGCTCCGCGCGCAGCAGGACGACACGGTCGGCCTCGGGGTCGTACCCGATCATCGGGCAGTTCGGGTAGCCACCCTCGGCGTACATCACCACCGGCTTGCCCAGCCGCTGCCCGATCGCGGTCAGGAAGGCGCAGAGGACGTCCAGGCGCTCCTGCCCCTGGAGCTCCAGGAGCGAGACGTCGAAGTCGATCGCCTCGGCGGCGTAGAACCGGAAGATCGCGCACACCTCCGCGGTCGGCCGCACCACCAGGCTCGGGCACTCCGCGTCGTCCGGGCGCGCCAGCACCGCCGCGGCCGCCGGAAGCGGCCGGACGGCGTCGCCCTCGTCGTACTCGTACGCCCAGCCCCGTTCCCGGACGAGGTCGAGCAGCAGCTGCCAGTCGGCCGCCGTGGTGCTGTCCACCATCACGTCCGGCAGCGTCCCCCCGTCGCTCGGGTCGAACATGTTCGCCACGTCGTCCCAGACCAGCGACTCGGCCATCTACGCCCTCCGGGCGCCCGCCGGGGCCAGGTCGGCGATGGTGCGGACGGCGTCGGCGATCTGCTGGTCCGTGAGGTCCCCGCGGGCGGTCAGGCGGAGGCGGGAGATGCCGTCCGGGACGGACGGGGGGCGGAAGCAGCCCACGGCGAGGCCCGCGCGGAGGCAGTCGGCGGCCCAGGCGACGGCGGCCTCCGGGCCCGGGGCGCGGACCGAGACCACGGCCGCGTCGGGTTCGCAGGCGTGCAGGCCGGCGGCGGTGAGGCGGGCGGAGAGCGTGCGGGCGACCTCGCGGGCGCGGTCGGCGCGCTGCGGTTCGGCGCGCAGCAGGCGCAGCGCGGCGAGGGCGGCGCCGGCGGCGGCCGGGGCGAGGCCGGTGTCGAAGATGAAGGTGCGGGCCGTCTCGGTCAGGTGCCGGACGACCCGGCGCGGGCCGAGGACGGCGCCGCCCTGGGAGCCGAGCGACTTCGACAGGGTGACGGTGGCGACGGTGTCCGGCTGCCCGGCCAGCCCGGCGGCGGCCAGTGCGCCGCGCCCGCCGGGGCCGAGCACGCCCAGCCCGTGGGCGTCGTCCACCAGCAGCGCGGCCCCGCCGGCCCGGGTGGCCTCGGAGAGTGCGCGCAGCGGTGCCGCGTCGCCGTCCACCGAGAACACCGAGTCGCTGACCACGAGGGCCCGCCGCTGCTGCCGCCCGGCCAGCACCTCGGCCACCGCGGCCGGGTCGCTGTGCGGGGCGCGGTGGACGTCGGCGCGGGCCAGCCGGCAGCCGTCGATCAGGGAGGCGTGGTTGTAGGCGTCGGAGACGATCAGGGTGTCCGGGTCGGTCAGCGCGGTCAGTGCGGCGAGGTTGGCCGTGTACCCGGAGGAGAACACCAGCGCGGCCTCGACGCCGCAGAACTCGGCGAGTTCCTGCTCCAGTTCGGTGTGCAGCGCGGTCGTCCCGGTGACCAGCCGGGATCCGGTCGACCCCCCGCCCCAGCGCAGCGCCGCCTCCGCCGCGGCGCCGGTCACCGCCGGGTGCCTGGTCAGCCCGAGGTAGTCGTTGCCCGCGAGGTCCAGGACCGCGTCCTCGGCGCGCCGGCTGCGCAGCGTGCGGGTCAGTCCGGCGTCGGCGCGCAGTGCGGCGGCCTCGTCGAGCCAGTCGAAGACGTGTGCGGGGGCGGGCCCGGCGGCGGGGCGGGGCTGGGAGGCGAGGGGGTGGGCCATGCCCGGCACTCTGGCACGGGCGGCGAGAGCGGGGCAATGTGCGACTCGGCACAGCTCAGCCGGGTTTTCTTGTCGCCGTCCACTCCCTGTTCATCTGCTGTCAATCAGAGGAACACTATTCGTTTCCTTGGGCGCCCCGCATCAGCTCCTACTTTCGACACCTCCCACCGGAACGGCAAAACTTTCGGGTACGCTCCATGCCGATCTGCACCTGGGGGGTGGGCACGTGACAGACCTCGAGTTCGAGCGTCGAATGAATCCTTGGCTCTTCGACGACAAGGGCAATCTGACCGAAGAAGCCAAGAAGCAGTTTCCGGACCTGGCAGGCGGCAACGCCGCCCCCGTCTCCCTGAACCCGGCAGGCGGCGGCGCAGCCGTGACGGTCAACACCGGAGTGCTTCACCAGGCCGCCCAGAACGCCTTCGCGCTACGGGACTCCGTCAAGTCCGAGTGCACCCAACCCGGCGACCACGTCACCGCCGCGGCCGGCGCGCTGAAAGGGTGGTCCCTCGGCGGCGCGCTCACCGGTTCATGGGGGACGTGGTCGAGCCAGGCCGACTCCCTGAAGGGTGCGGTGGGCGACATCGGCACGAACCTGCAGACCACCGCTCAGACGTACGACAAGACCGAGAGCGACATCCACGCCAGTTTCGCCAAGCCGCAGGCCCAGAACTAGCCACAGCGCAAGCGGGGGAAAGCAACACCATCATGGTGACATTCAGCCAGCTCCAACAGGTCGACCTCACCAGCCTCGACGCCGCCGCCGGCGACTTCGAGACCCTGGTCCGCACGTGGGACCTCACCCGGCGGATGCAGAACGAGGTCATCGGGACCGTCACCCAATCCGGCTGGCACGGTGACGCCGCCGGCCTCGCCAACGCCAAACTCACCTGGGCCCGCGACCAGATCCACGCCGCCTTCGAGGAGGCCTCGGCACTGGCCAAGACCCTTCGGGACGCCCACGCCGAGATCACGGCCGCCAAGCAGGACCTCACCAACGCGGTGCACAACGCCACCACCGCCGGTCTCACCGTCAGCGCCGAGGGCGGGGTGAGCTGGCCCGCGCCCACGACCGAGGTGGACAAGCGGGACCCGGAGTACGGCAAGAGCTGGAAGGCCAAGGCCGATTCCGCGGCCAAGGCCATCGGTGACGCGATCGACCGCGCCACCGAGGCCGACCTCGACGCCGCCAGAGCCCTGGGCGACGACACCGGCAGCGACGGCACCACCTTCAATGCCAACCCGGTCGGCGGCATACCGGAGGAGGAAGCCAAGGCGGCCACCTACATCCTCAGCCTCGGCAACAAGGCCAGCGACGCCGAACTCAAGCACCTCCAGAGCATCCTGGACCACCACAACAACGACCCACGGTTCGCCACGTCCTTCTACGGAAACCAGGACCCGGCGACCTTCATGGCCAAGTACGGCGCCATGGCACAGAGCGGGGACTACGCCAACAGCCCGGCCCGCTCCGCCGCGATCAAGGGCATCCAGCAGGACCTCGGCCTCACCCTGGCCACCGCGACCGACACCAAGAACCTGCCGCACGTCTCGGACGACTGGGAGACCAGGTTCCGGGCCGCGGGCGCCAAGCAGATACCCGTCCCGCCCGGCGCCGACCCCGCGCACAGCCCGTACGGCTACCAGATCATGGCCAATCTGCTGCGCAGCGGGAAGTACGACGCGCACTTCCTCGACCCGGTCGCCGCGCACGTCACCCAGTTGACCAACGAGAACCCGATGCGCTGGGACGCCGCGACGAAGGCCTCGTACCCTTTCACCGAGCTCAAGTTCATCGGCGTACCCGACAAGGACGGCAACATTCGGGGCATCAACCCGATGTCCGCCGTCCTGGACGCTCTCGGACACAGCCCGGAGGCGGCTACCAAGTTCTTCCATGACACTCCGACGACGTACAACCCCGACGGCACGGTCAAGAGCCACGGCGGCGAGAACACCTACCTCAAGATGCTCACCGACAACGGCTCCCGGTCACTCCTGCTCGACCAGCAGTACCCGCCCCGGCCGAACCCGGGCACCGCCGAACCCTTCGATGTCACCTCCCTGGGGCACGCCCTGGAGGCCGCGACCACGGGCCGCGCGTACGACGACGTGCACGGCAAGTTCCCTCCGCACACCAGCGACATGAACGCCGTCATGCAACAGGTCGTGACCAGGTTCGGCACCGGAGACGGTCCGGACCTCCTCCACGGCGGACTGTTCTCGAACCTCAACGGCAGCCTCGGCAACATGACCGCCAACTACATCGGCGACATCCAGGGCGCCCTGGAAGGACCGGGCTCCGCCTCCCACCTGTTCAGGACGGGCGAGGTCGAGCGCCTCCTCGGCACACTCGGCCGGGACCCGGACGCCTATGCCTCGATCGCTGCCGGGCAGCAGGCCTACACCACGGCCCAGATCCAGGACGTGCTGGCCCACCCCGAGCTGCACAAGGACCTGGCCGTGGCGGTCGAGAACATCGCCAAGCCGGCAGGTCAGGTCAACGGCCTCATCACGAGCGCCATGGTCGACGAGGTATACACCAAGCACGCCGCCAGTGATGCCGCGTACAACGCCGCCATCGACACCAAGCGGGAGCTCGCCGGCCAGCTCTGGTCGTTCGCCGGCGACGCCTTGAAGGAGCGGGCACCCCTGATCGGCGAGGGCATCGACAACGTGGCCAACCAGATCATGGACAACGTCGCCGCCGGGTACAAGGTGGACACCCACAATGCCGCGAGCGACGAGGCCGTGGATGCCAAGCAGCAGGCCGAGGCCAACGCCCAGCAGGCGATCGTCAACGCGGTGCGCGACGCCGGCCGCACAACGGGCGCCGACCCGAACTACATCAACGACGTGGCCCGCCGGGCCGCGCAAGAGGAGAACACCGGCTACGGCAGCGGCAGGGACTCCTTCGGCACCGCCTTCCCTAAGAAGAACTAGGGCCTGTCCGGCGGATCTTGGCAGATCAGCGCGCGGCGTTGGGCGCCCGGCTGGGCGTGCGCCCGAGTCGGCCTCGTACTGGACGTACTTGGGCGATTCGGGCGTGCGTCCAGGCGGGATGCCCGGCGTCGCGCGCCTGGCAAGATCCGCCGGACAGGCCCTAGACCCCCGGACGCCGCACCCCAGGCCACGACCGAGAGCGTTGAGACATGGTTGACGTCGCCCACATCGTCCCGCCGTCCCCGGACGACTCCCCCCGGCGCCGGTCCCGGGCCCGCCCCTGGCACGCCGCCGTCGCCCTCGCGGTGGCGGCGGCTGTGGGCGGCGGGCTGTGGGCCTGGAAACCGTGGCAGGAGGTGGACCTGCCGCAGAGCGCCTGTTGGGACCTGGTGACCAAGGACGAGCTCAGGGTGCTCGCGGGCCCGGACGGCCGTGGCTACGAGGGCGCCCACCAGGACCGGATGGCAACCCCGTCGGACCCGGTCAACGGCGACCGGTACGGCAAGTGCGAAGTCTGGTGGGCCGGGCAGCACACGACGGCCGACAGCCTTCTGTCGGCAACCGTCTCTCCCGCGTACGACGGGATCGACGCCGACCGGCAGAGGGACACCGGGGAGGCCGGTCGCACCGTGCCACTGGACTTCGGCCCCGACGCAGTCGGCTGGGTGGCCGACGCGGGCGGTGACAAGTCTCCCCAGGTGCGGTTGTACCTCCGGTGCGACGGTTACCAGCTGCCGGCGGAGCTTCGTAAGGGCGACGCCGCCCCGGCGTACGTGCAGGTCTCCGTCGACGGCGAGCCCTGGGTCTCCACCTCGCCCCGTGCCAGGATCCGGCAGACGTACGCCGATGTCGCGCTGAAGATCGCGCGGGCCGCCGCGGGCTCGTACAGGTGCACCAACACCCCTCGGCTCGCCGCCACCGCCCCCACCGTTCCCGTCGAGTGATCCCGGGCTTTGCCGGGGGTGGCGGCCAGCAGGCAAGATAGCCCGGTGACCCTCCTTGATCTGATGCCGAAGCCCGCCACTCCCGATGCGCTGTACGAGACCTTCGCGGCCTGGGCGGAGGAGCGCGGGATCACGCTGTACCCGGCGCAGGAGGAGGCGCTGATCGAGCTGGTCTCCGGGAACAACGTCATCCTGGCGACGCCGACCGGCTCGGGAAAGAGCCTGGTGGCGGCGGGTGCGCACTTCGCGGCGCTGGCGGAGGGGCAGCGGACCTTCTACACGGCGCCGATCAAGGCGCTGGTGTCGGAGAAGTTCTTCGACCTGGTGAAGATGTTCGGCACCGAGCAGGTCGGCATGATGACGGGTGACGCGAGCGTCAACCCGACCGCGCCGATCATCTGCTGCACGGCCGAGGTGCTGGCGCAGATCGCGCTGCGCGACGGTACCCGGGCGGACATCGGCCAGGTCGTCATGGACGAGTTCCACTTCTACGCCGAGCCGGACCGCGGCTGGGCCTGGCAGATCCCGCTGCTGGAGCTGCCGCAGGCGCAGTTCCTGCTGATGTCGGCGACGCTGGGCGACGTCCGCCGCTTCGAGGAGGACCTGACCCGCCGGACGGGCCGTCCGACCACGGTGGTGCGCAACGCGACCCGCCCGGTGCCGCTGTTCTACGAGTACCGGCGCACCAGCATGCACGACACCCTGGAGGAGCTGCTGCAGACCGGCCAGGCGCCGGTCTACGTCGTGCACTTCACCCAGAAGGAAGCGGTGGAGCGGGCCCAGTCGCTGATGAGCATCAACATGTGCTCGAAGGCGGAGAAGGAGGCCATCGCCGACCTGATCGGCGGCTTCCGCTTCACCACCAAGTTCGGCCGCAACCTGTCGCGTTTCGTCCGCCACGGCATCGGCGTGCACCACGCGGGCATGCTGCCGAAGTACCGCCGGCTGGTCGAACGCCTCGCCCAGGCAGGCCTGTTGAAGGTGATCTGCGGGACGGACACGCTCGGTGTGGGCGTCAACGTGCCGATCCGCACGGTGCTGTTCACCGCGCTGTCCAAGTACGACGGCCAGCGCGTGCGCATCCTGCGCGCCCGCGAGTTCCACCAGATCGCCGGGCGCGCGGGCCGGGCCGGCTTCGACACCGTGGGCCAGGTCGTGGCCCAGGCGCCGGAGCACGTGATCGAGAACGACAAGGCGATCGCCAAGGCCGGGGACGACCCGAAGAAGAAGCGCAAGGTGGTGCGGAAGAAGGCGCCCGAGGGCTTCGTCGGCTGGACCGAGGAGACCTTCGACAAGCTGATCGGCGCCGACCCGGAGCCGCTGGTCTCCCGGTTCAAGGTGAGCCACGCGATGCTGCTGTCGGTGATCGGCCGCCCGGGCAACGCCTTCGAGGCGATGCGCAAGCTGCTCACCGACAACCACGAGGACAAGGCGGCCCAGCGCCGCCACATCCGCACCGCGATCGCGATCTACCGCTCGCTGCTGGAGGGCGGCGTGGTCGAGCGCCTGCCGGAGCCGGACGCGGAGGGCCGGATCGTCCGCCTGACCCTGGACCTCCAGGAGAACTTCGCGCTCAACCAGCCGCTGTCCACCTTCGCGCTGGCCTCCTTCGAACTGCTCGACCCAACCTCCCCCGCCTACGCGATGGACGTCATCTCGGTGGTCGAGGCGACCCTCGACGACCCGCGCCAGATCCTCGCCGCCCAGCAGAACAAGGCGCGCGGCGAGGCCGTCGGCGAGATGAAGCGGGACGGCATCGAGTACGAGGAGCGGATGGAGCGGCTCCAGGAGATCACCTACCCGAAGCCGCTGGAGGAGCTGCTCACCCACGCGTACGAGGTGTACCGCCGGGCGCACCCGTGGATCGGCGACCACCAGCTCCAGCCGAAGTCCGTGGTGCGCGACCTGTACGAGCGGGCGATGACCTTCTCGGACTACGTCGGCTTCTACGAACTCGCCCGCACCGAGGGCATCGTGCTGCGCTACCTGGCCGGTGCGTACAAGGCGCTGGAGCAGACCGTCCCCGAGGACGTGAAGACGGACGACCTCAAGGACGTCATCGCCTGGCTCGGCGAGCTGGTCCGCCAGGTCGACTCCAGCCTGCTGGACGAGTGGGAGCAGCTGGCCAACCCGACCGAGGCGGCCACCGCCGAGGTCACCCTGGACGACAAGCCGGCGCCGGTGACGGCGAACGCCCGGGCGTTCCGGGTGCTGGTGCGCAACGAGCTGTTCCGCCGGGTGGAGCTGTGCGCCCTGGAGCACTGGGGCGCGCTCGGCGAGCTGGACGGCGAGTACGGCTGGGACGCGGACCGCTGGGCGGACGCCATGGACGGGTACTGGGACGAGTACGACGACCTGGGCACCGGCCCGAACGCGCGCGGCCCGAAGATGCTGATCATCGAGGAGGAGGACTCCGCCTGGAAGGTCCGGCAGATCTTCGACGACCCGGAGGGCGACCACGACTGGGGCATCAGCGCCGAGGTCGACCTGTACGGCTCGGACGAGGAGGGCCGGGCGGTCGTGCGGGTGACGGCGGTGGACCGGCTCGGCGGCTGACCTCCGCCTCCTGAACGGCCGGGGGGGGGGGGGGGCGGCGCGCCCGCGCCCGCCCCCCCCCCCCCCCCCCCCCCCCCGCCCCCCCCCCCCAACCACCACCCACACACCCCCCCCCCCCA